>NZ_JBSGET010000020.1:0-53274 GCF_053603035.1 Kitasatospora sp. NPDC004272
GCCGCCCTCCCCGCGCCTCCGCCCGACTACGTTGAATCCGACGGCGACCAGCGAGTTCTTCTGGACTGCTAAGACACTCTTTCCCTCCCCGACGCTCTTCCGATCTCGCGACGGGCGTACGGTCGCGCCGTCCGCCCCGGCCGGGGCGGACGAGCGGGTACCGGTGCTGGATGTGGAGTACATGGGCTGGTGAGGGTCCTTCCTTGACCGGCGGCAAAGCGGGGAGCGGCGGATCCGGGAGCTGCACGGGGCCCGGGTCCGCGGGGTCGGGCCACCGGGTGGGACGCGGGCGCCGGGCACGGTCCGCGGTGCGCCGGAACCGCCCGCACCCTGGGGAGTGCGTCCGTCCCGTGCCCACCGCGCCCTGCCCGGCGCCCCCGCGCCACCCGGTCGCGCCACCCCCCGGAACGCTGCTCCCGGACGGCCTCCTGACGTACCGTCGGATCGGGGTCCGGGCCGGTCGGGGGCCGTTCCGGTGCGAAACCGGGGTGGCGCATACCTACCTGACACCCGGACGGCACTGGCACACCACGTAGCGCACCCTGGCGAACCCTGGCGAATGGTCGCCTGGCAAGTGACAGAGCCATTAGTGTCGGTGGCCAGCCGAGGATCCTGGGGGCTTCAGTTGAGCAAGGGGCCGAACACCAGACTGGCCGACCACTTCGCCCTGACCGGATGGTCCAAGGGCGAGCTGGCCCGGCTGGTCAACCGGCGGGGTGCCGCGCTGGGCGAGCAGCAGCTGTCCACCGACACCTCCCGGGTCCGGCGCTGGATCGAGCAGGGAGAGATCCCGCGCGACCCGGTGCCGAGGGTGCTGGCCGCCGTGTTCACGGAGCGGCTCGGCCGTGTCGTCACCACCGAGGACCTCGGTCTCGAACGACACCGGCCCACCAGGTCCGGCAGCAGCGCAGTACCGCCGAAGGAGCCCTGGGCACCGGATCGGACGGCCGCGGTCCTCACCGAGTTCACGGGAATGGACCTCATGCTGAACAGACGCGGACTGGTCGGCGCCTCGGCCGCCCTCGCGGCGGGCGCGGTCATCGCCGACAACCTGCACGACTGGCTCACCGGCGGGGAGGTCGCCGAGGCGGCCGCCCGCCCCGGGCCCCGCCACGTGCCCACCCGGGGCGGGCCCCGCCCCGTCCTCGACGTCTACGAACCCGGACCGGTCGGCAACGAGGAGGTCGCCGCCCTGGAGCGCGCCGTGGAGGTGTTCCGGGCCTGGGACGCCTCGCGCGGCGGCGGGCTCCAGCGCAAGGCGGTGGTCGGCCAGCTCAACGAGGTCGGCGGCCTGCTCACCCACGGCCACCCGCCCGCGCTGGAGCGCCGGCTGTGGACGGTCGCCGCCAACCTCGCCGTGCTGGCCGGCTGGATGTCCCACGACGTCGGCCTCGAACCCACCGCCCAGCGCTACTTCGTGATCGCCGCGCAGGCCGCCCGGGAGGCCGACGACCGGCCCCGGGCCGGCGAGGCGATCTCCCGGGCCGCCCGCCAGATGCTCCACCTCGGCCGGGCCGACGACGCGCTCGAACTCATGCAGCTCGCCAACGCCAGCGCCGGCCCCGCCGACGGCACCCTGCCGCAGACCCGGGCCATGCTGCACACCGTCGAAGCCTGGGCGCAGGCCGCGCTCGGCCGCTCCGAGGCCACCCGCCGGGTGCTCGGCGAGGCCGAGCGGCTGTTCGTCCAGGACGCCCCCGAACCCGCGCCCAGCTGGATGCAGCTGTTCAACGAGGCCGAGCTGCACGGCATGCAGGCCCTGGTGTACCGCACCCTGGCCGAGCACGACCCCGGCGCCGTCCCGCTCGCCCTCCAGCACGCCCGGGAGGCGATCCGGCTGCGCCAGGCGACCGGGCGGGAGCGCTCCGCGCTGCTCGACCGGATCAACCTGGCCTCCATCCACTGGATCTCCGGCGAGCCCGACGAGGCCCAGGTGCAGGCCAAGCTGGCGCTGGCCTCGATCAACGACACCTCCTCCAAGCGCACCTGGGACCGGCTGCGCGAGATGTACCGGCTCTCCACCCGGTACCAGGGGCTGCCCGCGGTGGCCGAGCTCCGGGAGCAGATCCACGCCGTCCTCCCCGTCCCCAGGAACCCCCGGACGGTCTGACCCCCCTGCCGGCCCGCGGGGCTTTCCGGGCTGCGGGCCGATCCGATTCGTGCCCGAACGCACGTCCCATTGTGGAAGGGGTCGATCCCGTACGGACGGACCCGGCCCGGCACCGTCGGACGGGGCAAAACCGTTGCCCTGTGTGCAGATCGGCCACCCAGGCGGTAACCTTCGGTGATTCCGGCGCCCGGGCGCCTGAGCTGTGCCAACCGACCCCGGCGACGGAAATCCCGTTGCCACGACGACCGCCGCAACGGATGCTGACCTCATGTTCGAGCCAGTGATAGCGCCCAGCGCCAGCCTCCTCGGCCTCCTCCAGAGAGGCCGCGGAGACGGGCAGCTGCATGCGTTGGCCGCAGACCGCGACGAGGCGATCGCCGCCGTCGAGAGCTGCGTCACCAACGACCCCCGCGCCGACTGGCAGGTCGAGAACCGCTCCTTGTACTACGCACGCCTCTACATGGAGCTCGAAGCCCCCCTCACCGGCATCGAGCTCCACCTCCACTCGCCCGAGGACGACCTCGACGACGACGAGGCCCGCACCGGCCTCGCCCTCGCCGTACTGGGCCACCTCGCCGGCTACGGCCGCCGCGACGCCCTCGACCTGCTGCGCGCCTACACCGCCACCGGGGCCAACTGGGCCTGGGCCCTCGACGAGCTCGCCCTGCGCGACACCGACGAGGCGCTGCTCGCCCTCGCCCCCGCCGTCCTCGACCGCTTCCCGGCCGGCCCGGAGGGCGACGCCGAACTGCGCGAAGCCGTCCGCGCCGCGTACGAGCCCCGGGTCTGGCGGCTGTGGGCCGCCCACCACCCGCGGGTCGCCGCCGCCAGCGAGCAGTCCCCGTTCGACCTCTGGCAGCGCCAACTGGCCCGCCCCGGCGTCACCCCCGGCTGGTCCACCGCCGACGTGCTCGCCTGGGCCGACCAGGGCGAGGGCACCGCGCCCGACGCCCTGGCCCGCCGCGCCGCCGCGGCCGCCCGCTGCCTCACCGCCGTGGTCCGCCCCGAGGACGCGCCGCTGCTGCACGACGCCGCCGCGCACGGACCGGCCGGCGCCCGCTGCGCCGCGCTCCGGCACCTGGTCGAGCAACGCGACCCGGCCGCCGCCGCGCTGATCGAGGCCGCCGCCGCCGACCTGGACCACCGGGTGGTGCGCGCCGCCCTGGAACTGCTCGGCCGGATGCGAGGTCCCGAGGCGCTCGCGCACGCCCGCCGCTGGGCCGACCCGGCGACCGGCGGCGCGGACAGCGCCCTCGCCCAGGCCGCCGTCCGCCTCCTCGCGGACGCCGGCGAGAGCTGCGACGCCCCGCTGGTCGTCGCCGGACTGCACCAGTGGATCTCGCTGAACGGCGTCACCGGCGCCGCCCTCGGCAGCCTGGTCGACGGCGTCGGCCGCCTGCGCGCCACCGCCGCCGTCCCCGCCCTGCGGCACGTCTACGGCGAGGCCGCCTCCTCCGAGCTGCGCGGCCGCGCCGCCCAGGCGCTCGCCGCCACCGACCCCCACTTCGGGGCCGGCCCCGCGGTCGAGTGCCTGTGGGACTGCGAGGAGTCCACCCGCGAGCTGGCCGCCACCCACGTCACCACCACCGGCGACGTCCGGGTCCTCGAACGGCTGCGCAGGCTCGCCGCCGACCCGGCCGAGGAGGCCGAGGTGCACGCCGCCGTGCGCGGCCGCCTGACCGCGCGCGACCGGTAGGGTTCCTGCCGTGCAGCGCTCACGAGTCCTCCGCCGGTCCGCCGGGCCCGCCCTCGCGCTGGGCCTGCTGCTCGGCGCGGCCGGAACCGCGGCGGCGCACGTCGAGGTGGAGTCCGCGACCGCCCGGGCGCTCGCGGTCGACGCCCGGCTGGCCTTCTCCGCGGAGGGCGAGTCCTCCACCGCGGGCATCAGCGACGTCAAGGTCGTGCTGCCCGCCGGGATCGCCCCCGCCGACGTCACCCTGGTCGAGGCCCCGGCCGGCTGGTCGCTCACCCCGACCGCGGACGGCTACGCGGTGGCCGGCCCGGCCCTCGCCCCCGGCGCCGCCGCCGACTGGACGGTCGGGGTCCGCCAGCTGCCCGACGCCACCTCGCTGGTCTTCAAGACGCTGGTCGACTACGCCGACGGCCACACCGACCGCTGGATCGAACTCCCGCAGGGCGACACCGAGCCGCAGCACCCCGCACCCACCCTCGCCCTGAGCGCGGCCGCCCCCGGCGCGACCCCGCTGGCCGCGGCCGGTGCGAGCACGTCGGCGTCGGCGTCCGCCTCGGCTCCGGTGTCCGACTCGGCGTCCGTTGCGGTCTCGGCCCCGGCGTCCGCCGCCGCCACCCTCTCGGCCGTCGCCGACCCGCCGGAGGACGGCGAGGACGGCACCAGCACCACCGCCGTCGTGCTCGGCACCATCGCGGGCGTCGCCGTCCTGGCCGCGCTGATCGTCCTGGTGCTGCGCCGCCGGAAGTCGCCCTCCGCCTGAGCGCCGGGCCCGCCCGCCACGACCACCCCGCTGCCGTCCCGGATCACCGGGCGGTGGCGGCGGCCGTTCCCGGGCCGCCGTGCGGGAGCCGGCGGACGGCGGGGGAGAGCAGCGGGAGCAGGGTGAGCGAGCCCTGGGCGAGGGCGGCGGCGGTGGCCAGGGCGGGGGCGCCGAGGCGGGCGGCGAGCGGGGCGCAGGCGAGCTGGCCGAGCGGGATCGCCAGGTAGGAGAGCACGTCGGCGTTGGCGGAGACCCGGGACAGCACGCCGTTCGGCAGGTGCTCCTGGAGCGAGGTGTCCCAGGCGGTGGCGGACAGCGCCAGGCCGAGGCCGGAGCCGAACGCGGCGGCCAGCAGCCAGGGCGCGGGCGCGTGCCGACCGAGGGCGAGCAGCGGGAACGGCAGCAGCAGCCCGGCGAGTTGGCCGGTGGCGAGCAGCCGGCGCGGGGCCAGCCGGTAGGCGGCGGTGCTCGCCAGCAGCAGCCCGGCGCCGCGGGCGGAGAGCAGGACGCCCCACAGGGCGGGCCCGGCCAGCCGCGGGCCGAGGATCTGCCAGGGGCCGACCAGCAGCAGGTTGGTGGCGCAGCAGGACCAGGTGGTCCACCAGATCCAGCGGGTCCGGCGCAGGACCGTCCAGCCCTCGCGCAGTTCGCGGCCCAGCCCGGTCGGCGCGGTGGCGGCGGTGGCAGTGGCGGTGGCAGTGGCGGCGGTGGCGGCTGCGGTGGTCCGGTCGGCCGGGAGGCGGGCCAGCAGGCAGGCGGCGGGCAGGTAGCCGAGCGCGTCCAGGGCGACCGCCCAGCCGGGCCCGGCCCCGGCGACCAGCAGGCCGGCCAGCGGCGGGCCGAGCAGCTTGCTGCCGTTCGCGGCCATGCCCAACAGGGCGTTCGCGGGCCGCAGTCGCCCGGGCGGGACGAGTTCGGGCAGCACCCCGAGCAGCGCGGGCGAGCCGAACGCGGTGAGCGCGCCGTTCAGGAACTCCAGGGCGGCGAACGGCCCGAGCGCGTAGTGGCCGGTGAGCAGCAGGACGGCGGCCGCGCCCTGGCTGAGGCCCGCGCCGAGGTGGGTGGCCAGCAGCACGGTGCGCCGGGGCAGCCGGTCGGCGACCGCGCCGCCGAGCAGCAGCAGGGCGAGCAGCGGCAGCGTCCGGGCGGCGAGCACGACGCCGAGGTCGGCGGCCCGGCCGTCCGCCGCGTCCAGGACGGCGAAGGCCAGCGCGACCGGGGCCATCGCGCCGCCGAGCAGCGAGACCGTGCGGCCGAGCAGGAAGCGGCGGAAGGCGCGGTGGTGAAGGAGTGGTGGAAGCACCCGCGGAGTGTGCGGGCGGGCGGGGCGCGGCCCCTATCGTTTCGGGAGTCGCCGAAAGGTGCCGGAGGGGAGGGCGTGGCCGTGGTCGTGCTGCGGTTGGACTCGCTCGCGCTGTCGCGTTCCCGGTTCGCGCTGTCGCCGTTCGCCGAGACGCTGGCCGCGGTCGTCCAGCTGGCCCGGCCGCACGCCGACCCGTGGGCCGCGCCCTGGTGGGAGCGGCACCGGCCGGCGTTCCTGGCCCGGCTGGCGGGGGACGGGTACGCGCGCGGGCTGGTGGAGCTGGTCGCGGCGACCAAGTACCTGCCGGACCACCTGACGCTGCCGCCGGGCGGGGGGATGGACACCACCCTGGAGTCCGAACTCGCCGAGGTGGCGCGGGTTCCGGACGAGGTCGCGGTGGCGGGGCTGCGCGCCGCGCAGGAGCGGGCCTGGGCGGGCCAGCGCCTGGACTGGCTCACCGGCCGCGACCACGGCGCCCGGGCGGCGGAACTGTTCCGCGCGGTCTGGGACGCCCACCTGGCCGCCGACTGGCCGGCCCGGCGGGCCGCCCTGCGGCGCGACGTCACCCACCGGGCCGGGCTGCTGGCGGCGCACGGCTGGCCGCGCGCCCTGCACCTGATGAACCGGACCAGCGCGTGGGTCGGGGCGGACGCGATCCGGTTCAGCGACCGGCCCGGGCGGGACCGGGTGGTGGGGCCGGACGGGATGCTGTTCGTCCCGGTCACGGCGCAGCGCAGCTCGTGGCTGTGCGAGGCGCCGGGCCGCCCGTTCGCGATGGTGTACCCGGCGCGCGGGACGGGGGAGGGCGGGGCGGACGGCGGCCACCGGGCCGGGGACGGCCGGGCGCTGGCCCGGCTGCTCGGCGGCGGGCGGGCGCAGATCCTGCGGAACCTGGACACGCCCGCCACCACCAGCGAACTCGCCCTGCAGCTGGCCCAGTCGGTGGGCACGGTCGGCGGCCACCTGGCGATCCTGCGCGACACCGGCCTGGTCGACCGGACCAGGCTGGGGCGGCGGGTGCTCTACCACCGCACGCCGCTGGGCGACCGGCTGGTGGCGGGCCCGGGAGCGGGCTGAGCGCGCGGTCAGGCGACGCAGAACTCGTTGCCCTCGGGGTCGCGCATCACCCACCAGTGGCCGGCCGGCCCCTGCTCCTGCTCCTCGACGCGGGTCGCCCCGAGCTGCTCCAGGCGCTCCACCACGGCGGTGAGTTCACCGTCGGAGTGGACGTCGATGTGCAGCCGGTTCTTGCCCCGCTTGGGCTCGGGGACGTCCTGGAACAGGATCCGGCGGCCCCGGCCGACGCCGCTGGCCGGGTCGTACGGGTCCTCGGGGTGGCGGACGGCCGAGTAGCCGCGGAACAGCTTGCGGCCGTCCCGTTCGAGCACGGCCGCGGCGGGGAGGCGGCCGGCGGCGAGCAGCGTGTCGATCAGGGCGGTCGGGTCCTCGACCTCGTAGCCGAGGGCGGCGGCCCAGAACTCGGCGAGGGCGGGGGAGTCGGCGCTGTCCACGACCAGTTTCCAGGTGAGCGTCATGGCACGGGATCCAATCGCACGTCAGATCGAGCGGCAACCACCGCCGGGGCCCGGTGTGTCGTCCGGGAACGGTGACGGGCGAGGGGGAGGAGAGGAAGCGAGAGCGGGGACGGCGACGGAAGCGGGAACGGCGACGGGGACGGGCGGCCGGGGGTGCGGCGGCCCGTCCCCGTGCGGACGGCGGGCGGGGCGGGTCAGTGCGCGGCGCCCGCGTTCGGGTCGAGGGTGCCCATGGTGACCAGGGCGATGATGGTGATGCCGAGCAGGATCCGGTAGATCACGAACGGCGTGAAGCTGTTGTGCGAGATGTACTTCAGGAACCAGGCGATCGCCGCGTAGCCGACCGCGAAGGCGATCAGGGTGGCCAGGATCGTCGGCCCCCAGGCGGGCGCCGGGCCGTCGCCGATCTTGAGCAGCTCCAGGCCGCCGGAGGCCAGCACCGCCGGGATGGCGAGCAGGAAGGAGTAGCGGGCCGCCGCCTCCCGGCTGTAGCCGAGGAACAGGCCCGCGCTGATCGTGCCGCCGGAGCGGGAGACGCCCGGGATCAGGGCCAGCGACTGGGCGGCGCCGTAGATCAGCGCGTGCCGGAAGTTCAGCGACTCGATGCCGCGGGCGTTGCGGACGGCGCGCGAGCGGTCGGCGACCGCCAGGATCACGCCGAACAGGATCAGCGTGGTGCCGATCAGCCGCAGGTCGCGCAGGGTGGTCTCGATGGTGTCCTGGAACAGCTTGCCGATGATGCCGATCGGCAGCGTGCCGATGATCACGTACCAGCCGAGCTTCGCGTTCTGGTCGCGCCGCCACTCGGCGCGCAGCAGCGACAGCGTCCACGCCTTGATGATCGCGCCGATGTCGCGCCGGAAGTAGATCAGCACCGCGGTCTCGGTGCCCAGCTGGGTCACCGCGGTGAACGCCGCGCCCGGGTCCTCCCAGCCGGCCAGGGCCGAGAACACCCGCAGGTGGGCGCTGGAGGAGACCGGCAGGAACTCGGTCAGGCCCTGCACCAGGCCGAGCACGGCGGCGTGGAACCAGTTGATCACCGGACACCCGCCGCGGATATCTCTCGGAGGCTCAGCATGGCGGTTTCCTGTTCGCTCGTGGGGTGGTCCGGCGGCCGGGGCTGTCCGGTGCGGGCAGATGATAAGGGGTCCGGATGTACTGAAGATCGCAAAGCGGCGTACCGGGACGAACCGGACCATCCGCACCGGCGCGCGTCAGGGCGCGGCGGCCGCCCACTCGGCGCGGGTCAGCGCGTGGACCACGTCACCCAGCTCGCTGCCCGGGATCGGGTCCGGCCAGTCGGCGAAGAACGTCCGTACGTGGCGCAGGCCGACCCGCTCCAGGACGCGGCGGGAGGCCGTGTTCACCGCCATCGTGGTGGCCACCACCCGCCCGGCCCCCAGCTCCCCGAACGCGGCGCCGACCAGCGCGGACGCCGCCTCGGTGGCGTACCCCCGGCCGCGGGCGGCGGGCAGCAGCCGGTAGCCCAGCTCCAGGCCGTCCGCCGGGTCCAGGCCGACCGAGCCGGGCGGGCGCAGTGCCGCCCAGCCCAGGAAGCGCCCGTCCGCGTCGAGGGCCCAGCAGCCCAGCCCGTCCGGCAGTTCGGCGTACTCGCGCAGCAGGCCCGGCAGCAGCTCGTCCGCGACCCGGGCGGGCGGGACGGGGCGGCCGTCGTCGATGTACCGCATCACCTCCGGGTCGCCGCACAGGGCGGTGACGGCGGGCAGGTCGGCGGGGGTGAGGCGGCGCAGGGCGAGCCGCTCGGTGCGCAGGCGGAGGGTGGTCACCCGGCGAGCAGAGCACCGCGGGCGGGGGAGCGGCAAGCGGGTTTCCTTCCGGCTCCCGGTCTCGGGCGGGCGGGGGTGCGACCCGGGGAGGCGGGCGGGGGCGGCCCGGGGGCGGGCGGGAATGCGGGCGGCGATCACTCTGTTGGTCTGTTTCGTTCACTCTGTTGTACGGTCGAAGCATTCCGCCCCACCATCCGGGAAGTGCCATGCTCGCTCTGCTGCTCGCCCTCGGCAGCTCCCTCGCCTACGGCTGTGCCGACTTCCTCGGCGGCCTCGGCGCCCGCCGGGCGCACGTGCTGCGCACCGTGCTGGTCGCCGCGCCCGCCAGCCTGGCCGTCGAACTGCTGCTCTGGCCGCTGCTCGGCGCCCGGTTCGAGGCCGGGGCGGTCGGCTGGGGCGCGGCCTCTGGGGTGGCCTCGGCCGCGGCGTTCGCGCTGCTGTACCGGACGCTGGCGATCGGCCCGATGAACGTGCTCTCGCCGGTGACGGCGCTGGTCTCGGCGATGCTGCCGGTCCTGGTCGGCCTGCTGCAGGGCGAGCGGCTGGGCGCCGCCGGGCTGGTCGGCCTGCCGCTGGCGCTGTTCGCGGTGGTGCTGGTCAGCGCCGGTACGGGCGGCGGCCGGGGGCGGGTGAGCCGCCGGGCGCTGCTGCTGGCGCTGGGCGCGGGCAGCGCGATCGCCGTCCAGCTGGTCTGCCTGCACCAGGCCCCGTCCGGCAGCGGCGTCGCCCCGCTGATCGTCGGTCGCGCCGTCACCTCCGCGCTCACCCTGGGCGCCGCCGTGCTGTGGCGCCGCCGGCTCGGCCCCGAGCGCCCCGGGTACGCCCTGGCGGTCGCCGCCGGCGTACTGGACTCGCTGGCCGGGGTGCTGTTCCTGCTCGCCGCCCGCAGCGGCGACCTGGCCGTGGTCGCGGTGATCACCGCGCTCTACCCGGCCGGCACCGTGCTGCTGGCCCGCGCCGTCCTCGCCGAACGCATCCACCGCGGCCAACTGGCCGGCCTCGGCGCGGCCGCCCTCGCGGTCGGCCTGCTGGCCCTGACCTGATCCCTCCCGGAGACCCCTGATGACCCTTCCGCACCTGCACCCCGACGTCGCCGCAGCCTTCCCCGCCGCCCGGATCGCCGTCCTCACCGCCCGCGGCGTCCGCGCCGACCGGCCCTGGCCCGCCACCGAGGCCGCGCTCGCCCGGCTGGAGGCCCGCACCGCCGACGGCGACTGGCGCCCCGCCGACGAGCACGACCCGCGGATCGCCGCCTGGCACACCGCCTACCGCGCCTTCGGCACCAACCCGCGCCGCCTGCGCCCCAGCGTGGACGCGCTCGGCCGCCGCCTCGCCAAGCAGGGCGCACTGCCCCGGATCAACCCCGCCGTCGACTCCTACAACGCCGTCTCCGTCCGGCACGCCCGCCCGGCCGGGGCGTTCGACCTGGCGGCGGTCGACGGCCGGATCGAGATCCGGTTCGCCGACGGCACCGAGGAGTTCACCCCGCTCGGCGAACCCGGCACCGTCGAGCGGCCCGCGCCCGGCGAGGTGGTCTACGCCGACGCGGCGGGCGTCCTCACCCGCCACTGGAACCACCGCGACGCCCACCGCACCCGCGTCACCGAACGGTCCGCGGACGTGCTGTTCGTGCTGGAGACCATGGACGGCACGGAACTCGCCGAGCCCGCCGGGGAGTTGCGCGACCTGCTGGCACCGCACAGCGAGCAGGTCACCGTCCGGTACCTGGGCTGAGGCGTCAGCCCCCCGCCAACTCGGCGGCCCGCTGCGGGTGTTCGGCCAGCCAGCCCTCCACCGCGCGCTGCACGGCCTCGGCGGTGCAGGCGTGGACGGGGTGGCTGCCGAGCATCTCGCGGGTGCAGCCCTGGTAGTCGGGGTCGTCGAGCTTGACCGAGACGACCGCCGTCAGCCCGGCGGGCAGGTCGGGGCGGCCGAGGGCGGCGGTCAGGCCGTCCCGGAAGCCGGTGAGGTGGGTGCCGCCGCTGGTGCGGCGGCTGTTGGCGTAGCCGTGTACGCCGCCGTGGCCGGTCCAGGAGAGGGCGAGATCGAGGGTGCCGCCCATGCGTTCGTCGGTGGTGCGGGGATTCCGGGAATTCTCCGGAGCCGCGGCGAGGGGCGGGCGGGGGCCCGACGGGGCGTCGGGAGGCTCAGCTGAACGCCTCGACCCGGACGCCCGCGGAGGCCAGCGCACCCCGTACCCGCCAGGCGAGTTGGGCGGCGCCGGGGGTGTCGCCGTGCACGCACAGCGAGCGGGCCCGGACGGTGATGGGTTCGCCGCCGACGGCGGTGACGGTGGCGTCCCGGGCGATGCCGACGGCGCGGGCGATCACCGCCTCCGGGTCGTGCACCACGGCGTCCGGCTCGCGGCGCGGGACGAGGGTGCCCGTCCAGGTGTAGGCGCGGTCGGCGAACGCCTCGGTGACCACGGGCAGTCCGACGCCCTCGGCCACCGCCAGCAGCCGGGAGCCGGGCAGGCCCAGCAGCGGCAGCGGCCCGTCGCAGACCGCCCCGGCCCGCAGCACGCCCGAGACCACCGCCTCGGCCTGCTCGTTGTCGTGCACCACCCGGTTGTAGAGCGCGCCGTGCGGCTTGACGTAGGAGACCCGGGAGCCGGCCGCGCGGGCGAACACCTGGAGCGCGCCGATCTGGTAGGCGATCTCGTCGGCCAGCTCGTCCGGCGGGACGTCCATGGCGCGGCGGCCGAACCCGGCCAGGTCGCGGTAGGAGACCTGGGCGCCGATCCGCACCCCGCGCTCGGCGGCCAGCGAGCAGACCCGGCGCATCGTGGACGGGTCGCCGGCGTGGTAGCCGCAGGCGACGTTGGCGCTGGTGACCACCGAGAGCAGGGCTTCGTCGTCGGTCAGGGTCCAGCGTCCGAAGCCCTCGCCGAGGTCCGCATTGAGATCGATCACCGCGTCGGCCACTTTTCTCCTCGTCCGCCCTTCCGCGCGCGGGCCGATCCGGGCCCGGGGTCCGCTCCTGGGGGTGATCGTAGGGCCTGATCGTTTCGCTCGGGGCGGCGGTCGCGGCCCGGGCGGCAGGTTTTACCCGCCGGCCCGCGCGGGGGCGTCGGCACGTCCACCCGCTCGGCGCAACACCCGTCGGGGGGAGCGGTGAGCGGTGGGCGTTGACGGGTGCCCGGGCCTCGGGGTGGGTGCCCGGGCGCCGGGGCGGGGCGGTGGAGGGGGCGGTGGGGTCAGCCGCGCGGCCAGGGGCGGCCCTGGATCCGTTCGATGTCGCGGTTGAAGCGCTCCAGCACCCCGGCGAAGTCCGCCAGGTCCTCGGACGTCCACTCGGTGACCACCCGGGACAGGCCCTGGATCGACCAGTCGCGGTCCTGGCGCAGGCGGCGCAGGCCCTCCTCGGTGATCCGCAGCTTGCGGGCGACCCCGCCGTCCGGGTCCGGGATCCGGTCGACCAGACCGGCCCGCAGCATCGCGGCGGTCTGCCGGTTGACGGTGGAGGTGTCCAGCCCGAACGCCTCGGCGAGCTGACCGATGGTCAGCGGGCCCTCGGTCTCGATCCGGCTGAGCAGGGTGTACGCACTGCGTTCCAGGGCGTCGGGGCCGCCGTTGGTGCGGGCGGTGGCGAGCACCTGGTGGCGGGCGAGCAGCATCATTTCCCGTTCGATCAGGGCGAGTTCCTTGTCGCGCCGCATGCTCCTCCGTCCCGTGCGTCACTTTTCGGCAGCATATCCCGCGAGGGTGCCATATGTATGGTACACATTGTGTGCATCATGCATATCTAGCTGAAGAGATGGAAGTACCCCATGAGTCAGGCACGCACCGGCCCCATCGTCGGAGTGCTCGCCGGCGCGGGCATCGTGGTCTCGCTGATGCAGACCCTGGTCGTCCCGCTGATCCCGGACCTGCCGAACCTGCTCCACACCACGGCCGCCAACGCGTCCTGGGCGATCACCGCCACCCTGCTGGCCGGTGCCGTGGCCACCCCGGTGCTCGGCCGACTCGGCGACATGTACGGCAAGCGCCGCATCCTGCTCGCCAGCCTCACCATGCTCGTCATCGGCTCGCTGATCTGCGGCTTCAGCAGCTCGCTCGCCCCGATGGTGGTCGGCCGCGCCCTGCAGGGCGTCGGCGCCGGCGTCATCCCGCTCGGCATCAGCATCATGCGCGACGAACTGCCGCCGCAGAAGCTCGGCTCCTCGATGGCGCTGATGAGTTCCTCGCTCGGCATCGGCGGCGCGTTCGGCCTGCCGCTGTCCGCCGTCATCGCCCAGAACACCAGCTGGCACGCGCTGTTCTGGATCTCCGCCGCGCTCGGCGCGGCGGTCGCCGCCGCGGTGTTCTTCCTCGTCCCCGAGTCCCCGGTCCGCTCCGGCGGCCGCTTCGACGTCGTCGGCGCGATCGGGCTCACCATCGGACTGGTAGCCCTGCTGCTCACCATCTCCAAGGGCAGCGACTGGGGCTGGGGCTCCGGCACCACCCTCGGCATGCTGGCCGTCGCCGTCGTGGTCCTGCCGGTCTGGGGCTGGTGGGAGCTGCGCACCCAGCAGCCGCTGGTCGACCTGCGCACCAGCGCCCGCCGCCAGGTGCTGATGACCAACCTGGCCTCCGTGGTGATCGGCTTCGCGATGTACGCGATGAGCCTGGTCTCCCCGCAGCTGCTCCAGATGCCCACCGCCACCGGCTACGGCCTCGGCCAGTCGATGGTCGCCGCCGGCCTCTGGATGGCCCCCGCCGGCCTGGTCATGATGCTGCTCTCGCCGATCTCCGCCAAGCTCTCCAAGGCCAAGGGCCCCAAGGTCTCGCTGCTGGTCGGCGCCGTCATCATCACCGCCGGCTACCTCTCCGCGCTCGCCCTGATGGGCCACGCCTGGGGCGTGCTGGTCTTCTCCTGCCTGATCAGCGGCGGCATCGCGTTCGCCTACGCGGCCATGCCCGCGCTGATCATGGGTGCCGTCCCGGTCTCCGAGACCGCCGCCGCCAACGGCCTCAACACCCTGATGCGCTCGATCGGCACCTCCAGCTCCTCCGCCGTCATCGGCGTGGTGCTGGCCCACATGACCACCGACTTCCACGGCCACGTCCTGCCGTCGGAGAGCGGCTTCCGCACCGCCTTCGTGATCGGCGCGGGTGCGGCGATCGCCGCCGCCCTGGTCACCCTCGCCATCCCGGGCGTCCGCCGCGCCGTCACCGGCGGCGGCGTCGCGGGCCAGGCCGGCCCGAAGGACGGCGCCGCGCAGGCCGCCGCCACCGAGGGCGCGGCCGCGAAGTAGCCGCCCCGCTCGGCACCGGGTGGGCCGTCCGTTCCCGCAGGAACGGACGGCCCACCGTGCTTTCCGATCTCTCCGATCTCTCCGATCTCTCCGGACTCTCCGGGCTCTCCGGACTCTCCGGGCCGTCCGGTCTCCAGGGGGATCGTCTACGCGTAGACGAACGGCGGGCGGGGGCCTGCGGCGAGGAGTTCGTCTACGCGTAGACGAACTCCCGGCGGCCTCCTGCCGGGGAGCGGTTCCTCTACGCGAGGACCGACCGTCAGCGGCAGGTCCCGGCGGGAGTCCGCCCGCACGGGGAGGGGCCGCCCGCCGTGGCTCCCGCGCGGGTCGCGGCAGTAGGGTGCGCGGATGGCGACCCACGAGCGAGAGATCACCGGCCCCGCCGACCTGTGCCGTCCCGACGGGCGGCTCGACCGCGAGGCCGTCGGCTGGTCGCGCACCCCGCTGCACCGGGCCAATCTGCGCGGCTGGGGACGCACCAAGCGCTGGGAGTACTGGTGCGTCACCACGCCCACCCACCTGCTCGCGCTCACCGTCAGTGACCTGGACTTCCTCACCCTCGACACCGCGTACTTCCTCTCCTGGGACGAGCACGGCGTCCTGGAGGAGCACGAGCGCACCGCGATCGCCCCCGGCCTGCCCACCCGCCGTACCGCCTTCCCCGAGGGCATCGCCGGCTCCGGCGGCCCGCACGGCGCGGACCTCACCGTCGGCCCCGAGCGTCCCGGCCGCAGGCAGGTCCGGGTGTCGATCGGCCACGAGCCCGGCGGCACCCGGCTGCGCGCCCGCGCCCTCACCGCCGACCTGCGCCCGCTGGAGGTCGACCTATTGGTTGCTCTGCCCGAGGGCCACGAGACCCTGTCGGTGGTCGTCCCCTGGGACGACAAGCGCTTCCAGTTCACCTCCAAGCACACCGCCCGCCCCGCCACCGGCACCGTCCGGCTCGGCGACCGGGTGTACGACTTCGGCGCCGACGGGGACGCCTGGGGCGTGCTCGACCACGGCCGGGGGCGCTGGCCGCGCTCGCTCGGCTGGAACTGGGGCGCCGCCTCCGGCCGCACCGACGGGCACACCGTGGGCCTCCAGTTCGGCGGCCAGTGGACGGTCGGCACCGGCAGCACCGAGAACGCGCTGTGCGTGGACGGCCGGCTCAGCAAGATCGGCACCGAACTGGCCTGGCACTACGACCCCGCCGCCCCGCTCGCGCCCTGGCGGATCACCACCCCCGACAGCGACCAGGTCGACCTCGCCTTCCGCCCCTTCCACGACCGCCGCACCCGCACCGAGGCGGGCTTCATCGCCAACCGCACCGACCAGTGCTTCGGCCACTACCGCGGCACGATCCGCACCGACGACGGCCTGCGCGTCGCGGTGGACGGCCTGCTGGGCTGGGCCGAGGACGTCCGGATGCGCTGGTGACCGCGCCCGCCGCGTCCCCCATGTGCCCCGCGCACGGCCCCGGCCCCGACCTCGCCGCGCTGGTCGGCCGCCGACTGACCGGCGTGGTCGCGTCCTGGTTCAGCCACCGGGGCGAACGCGCGGCCGAGCCCGTGGTGGTCTGGCTGCGCGACGACCACGGCGGCTGCACCTTCGTCGGCACCGGCAGCGACTGGTGCCTGATCGTCGCCGACGACCGGCCGCACGCCGACGTCGACCTGGGCGAGTGGGGCCGCCTCGACGTCCGCGACGCCCCGCACGGCACCCCCTTCGCCCCGCACCTCGGCCACCCCGTCCTGGCCGTCCGCCAGGAGCACGCCCCGGGCACCGGCCGCACCGCGCTCGAACTCGACTTCCCGACCGGCACCGTCCGCTGCGAGTCCTGGGACGGCGACCTGCGGCTGTCCGCGACCGGAGGGCCGGGGTGAGCGAACTCCCCGACCACCGGGCCCTGCCGGCGGCCGTGGACCGGCCGTGGACCGGCCGTCGACCGGCGTCGCTGGAGGTCCCGCACCCGACGGAGCGGCTGGACGCGGCGCTGCTGGCCCGGATGACCGACCCCGACCCGGCGGAGCGGGTCCGGGCCCTCGACCGGGTGTTCCACCTGGTCGACCACCAGAACACCGTCTACCGGGCGACGCCGCCGGTGGCGGACGAGACGCGTACTGGTGCATCGCCGCCGAGGAGCTGGGCCACGGGATGGACGGCTGAGCCGGTCAGGGGCAGGGCGTGACGCGGGCGAAGTCGTGGTGGGTGGTGACGGCCTGCTGCCACTCCAGGGTGCGGATCAGGCGGTGGACGATCAGCAGCGGGACGACGCCGAGCACACCGAACGACATGTCGACGAATTGCCAGAACAGGGGTATGCCGCGCAGCGGGCCGCAGATCAGGGCGAGCGGGATGACGCCGCCGCAGGCCAGCATCGCCCAGCGGACCACCCAGACGTTGCGGACCGGGTCGCGCAGCGGGCCCCAGAAGGCGGCGGCGATCACCAGGTGGGCGAAGGCCAGCCAGTCGGTGCCGTAGGCGAGGAAGGGGTAGCTGCCGTAGCCGTCGGCGACGCCCCGGCGGACGTGCTCGACCCAGGCGCCGAGGGCGGGGGAGAGGCCGTCCAGGCCGGTGGCGTCGACCAGCCGGGCCAGCAGCGAGGTCTCGGTCCGCAGCGGGAAGGCGGTCAGGCCGCTGAGGGCCAGGCAGACGATGAACAGGAGCAGCCAGCGCCGGATGCGGCGGCGGACGAGCGCGGTGTCGGCGGTGGGCGCGGAATCCGGCCCGGCGGTGGTGGAACCGGGCAGGGCGGTGGCGATGTCGGACATGGGGAACCCCCCTCATGACGCGGGTGCCGGGAGACGGCACGCGGTGTCGCGAGAAGGACTCTAGACCTGAATTTGAACGCGTTCAACATGCGGGGACAGGGCTCCCATAAGGGGTTTTTCGGACCTGTCCGGGGAAAGCCCTAATCTTGTCCCCCGTGACCGCCATCGCAGACCAGCCCACCCGGCCCGCCCCCGGCCCGGCCGCCGACGAGGGACTCGCCCGCCGGCTCAAGGCGCTGGCGTGCACCGCGCCGCTGCACGACCTGGACAGCCGCAAGGTCAACCTGGCCGGCGAGTACGCCTCGTACACCATGGCCGAGATCGGCCTCGCCGCGATCGACCTGGTCACGCTCAACATGGACTTCGACACCGGCGCCGACCGGGACATAGTGCTGAGCCGCCTGCTGCCCCGGATCGCCGCCCAGAACCCGCGCCGGGCCGTCCCCGAGCACGAGCGGGTCGCCCGCTGGGTGCTGGAGTCGCTGATCAACGTCGGCAGCGTCGACCGCGGCTTCCGCGCCGTCTACGGCACCTTCGGCCCGGACGGCGAGTACACCCGCCGCGACTACGACTTCAAGCTGATCGAGGAGGTCCCCGGCCAGGACGGCGGGGTCTACCTGCGCACCACCGACGAGGCCGTCAACGTGCTGGTCGGCGCCCTCGACACCGACGTCACCAGCGCCCAGATCGCCGCCGAGGTCAAGCTGGAGGTGCTGATCCGGCGCGGCCGCCTCGCCGACGCCCAGCTCGCCGCCGAACAGGCCCGCTACCGCACCGTCCAGTACGCCGAGACGCTGCGCCGCGCCCTGGAGGCCACCCGGCGCAACGTCCGCGCGGTCGACTGGATGGAGACCGTCCCCGACCTGATCGACGAGGCGCTCGACCACATCGCCGACCGGTACCGGCACGAGAACGCGATCCTCACCAACATCCGCAAGGCCCGCGACGAGAGCGTCGACGGCGAGCACAAGCGCCGCGCCGCCGAACTCGTCGACATCGTCAAGGACTGCATCCGCCGCCACACCCAGCTGCAGACCCGCCTGCTGGAGGCCGGCCCGCTGTTCCGCGCCGAACAGGACCGGCAGGCGTTCGCCGCGCCCGCCGCCCGCAGCGGCATCGACCTGTACGGCCAGCTGCTCGCCCCCGTGCTCACCCTGCCGCTCGGCGACGCCACCCGCCCCACCGACGCGTTCTTCGCCCGCGCGACCGGCCTGCGCACCCCCGTCTCGGTCCGCGTCACCGACCTGGTCGACCTGCTGCTCACCCCGCCCGTCGAACGCGAGCACCTCGGCGCCGAGCTCCCCGAACCCGACCTGGTCGCCACCCCCGACGACAGCCGCTTCTCCGACGCCCAGCTGGAAGCCGCCCTCGACCTGCTCGACCTGCCCGCCGACGCCCCCCGCCGGCTCTCCGGCCTGCTCGCCGACGCCCGCCGCCGGGCCCGCGACCTCGACGACGAGGACGACCGGGACGGCGACGAACTCGCCTACCTGGTCGCCCTGCTGGCCGTGCACGCGGCCAGCCCGCCGGTCGGCACCGCCTACCGGCAGGGCGAGGAACGGCTGCTGTTCGCCGTCGACGACGGCACCCGGCTGGACGACCCCGGCTTCGGCGGCGCCGACCTGATCGTCGGCAGCGCCCAGCTGGACGCCGCGGGCATGGCCGCCGACCGCAAGGACGCCGTGTGACCCTCCGCGACACCCGTACCGCCCGCAGCACCCGTACCGCCCGCAGCACCCGTACCGCCCGCGATACCCGCAGTACCCGTACCGCCCGCACCGAAAGCACCGCCCGCACCGCCCGGATCGAAGGAGCCCTCGGATGACCACCACCAGCGAGGCGTGGACACCGCCCGAGAGCGAACCGGCCGCCGCCGCGCCCGCGCCCGCGCCGATCAGCCCGGCGGACGTCGCCGAGGCCGCCCGGCTGGTCTCCTTCGGCCTGCAGGCCAAGCTGCTGCCCGCCCGGGACGCCGAGTACGGCGAACTGGTGCGCCGCTACCGGGAGGACCCGCCGTTCGGCCGGCTCGCCGACGCCGTCGCCACCGGCATGGGCCTGGTCGTGCTGGAGGTCTCCGCCCGGGCCGGGATGGCGGTGGCCGCCGCCGAGGACTCGGTGTTCGCCGTCCGGATGGGCGACTACTCGCGGCGCGCCGCCGCCGAGTCCACCGACCGCTTCCTGCACGGCCTGGCGCACCTCGCGGTCGCCGCGCTCGCCTTCCCCCGCCCCGAGGACCTCGCCGACGACGGCTACCTCGGCCGGGTCACCGTCAACGGCGTGGACGCCTTCGTCCGGCAGGCCTGCCGCCGGCTGGAGGAGCGCGCCGCGGCCGAGGGCGCCAACACCGACCCGGCCAGCGACGCCCCCGGCCTGGAGGCCGCCTGGCGGGTCTGGGCCCGCCGCTCCGCGACCGGCGCCACCAAGGACGCCCGCCGACTGGCCGGCTCCACCACCGGCATCGTCTCCAAGGCGGTCTCCTTCCTGGTCGACTCCGGTTTCCTGCAGAAGACCTCCGACGACTCCGGCGGCACCTACCGCACCACCGCCCGCTACCAGTTGCAGGTCCGCGACCTGGCCGGCAGCGCCGCGATGGCCGAACTCCTCGACCTGGGCGTCGTCCCGGTCAGCGACGGCACCCCCACCCTCGCCCCGCCCGACGAGAGCGACGAACTGGTGGCCGACGCCGGTCTCCCGTTCCACGCCCTCTGACCCACCCACGGCACCGCCGCAACCGCTCCAGGAGAACCACCGCACATGTACGAGCTGAACCGGGTCCGCCTGTACTCGATCGGACCGGCCGGCGCCCGCTACGCCGACACGGTGCTCGACCTGCGCGGAGTCGGCGAGCCGGTGCCCGAGCCGCAGCCGCAGCAGATCGGCCTGTTCGGCGAGGAGCCCGAGGGCCCGCAGCGCCGCCCCGCGCCCGCCGGCGTGCTGTTCCTGGAGAACGGCGGCGGCAAGTCCGTGCTGCTCAAGCTGATCTTCTCGGTGATGCTGCCCGGCCACCGCAACACCCTCGGCGGCGCCTCCTCCGGCGTGCTGCGCAAGTTCCTGCTCGCCGACGACTGCGGCCACGTCGCCCTGGAGTGGCAGCACACCGTCACCGGCGAACTCATCGTGGTCGGCAAGGTCAGCGAGTGGCGCGGCCGCCAGGTCTCCTCCGACCCGCGCAAGTTCGCCGAACTCTGGTACTCCTTCCGCCCCGGCCCCGGCCTCACCCTGGACGGCCTGCCGGTCGCCGAACGACCCGCTCTCACCGGCGACCAGCAGGCCCGCGGCCGCCGCCGCACCATGAAGGGTTTCCGCGACGCCCTCACCGAGGCCGGCAAGGCCCAACCCCACCTCGACGTCACCTTCGAGGAGATCCACGACCGCTGGATCGAGCACCTCGGCGCCCTCGGCCTCGACCCCGAACTCTTCCGCTACCAGCGCGAGATGAACGCCGACGAGGGCGAGGCGGCCGGCCTGTTCGCGGTCCGGGGCGACGCCGACTTCACCGACCTGCTGCTGCGCGCCGTCACCGACACCCGCGACACCGACGGCCTCGCCGACCTCGTCCACGGCTTCGCCGCCAAGCTCGGCCGCCGCGCCGAACTCACCGCCGAACGCGACTTCACCGCCGGCTCGGTCGACCTGCTGCAGCGCATCGTCGACGCCACCGCCGCCCGCGAGACCGTCCGCGAGGGCCACCGCGCCGCCGAACGCCGCACCCGCAGGCTCGCGCTGTCGCTCACCGCCCGCTCCGCCGTCGAACGCGACCGGGTCCACGACCTCGCCGTCGAGGTCGCCGCCGCCGCGGGCGCCGTCACCGCCGCCGAGACCGACCGCACCCGGCACTCGCTGATCGTCTCCGAACTGACCTACCGGCACGCCACCCTCGGCCTGGAGGCGGCCACCGCCGACGCCGCCCGGCTGCGCCGCGAACTCACCGACGCCCGCGCCCAGTTCGCCGCCTGGCAGGCCGCCGAGGCGGTCCTGCGGCACCGCGCCGCCGCCGACCGGGCCGGCCGGGTCGCCGCCGCCATCCGGGAGGCCGAACTCGACGCCGCCCCCGCCCTCGCCGCCCGCGACCGGGCGGCCGGCGCCCTCGCCCGCGCCCTGGAGAGCGCCGCCGCGAACGCCGAGACCCGCGCCGACCAGGAGGAACTGCGGGCCGGCGAACTCCAGCAGGACGGCGCCACCGCCCAGGCCGAGGCCACCGCCGCCGCCACCGCCGCCCAGAAGGCCCGCTCCGAGGCCGAACACCTCCGCCAGCGCCTCGCCGAGGTCGAGCAGGAGACCGCCGCCGCCGTCGAAGCCGGCTGGATCGACGACTCCGGCGCCGAACCCGACCCGGCCCGCGCCGCCCTGCACGCCGCCGACGCCGAGAAGGCCGCCACCGAGGCCCTCGACCAGGCCCGCACCGCCGCCGAACAGAGCGCCGTCCGGGCCCGCGAGAGCGCCGCCGCCGAAGCCCGCGCCGAACTCGCCGCCGCCCGCGCCGCCGACGCCCGCACCGCCGCCGACCGGGCACTGGCCGCCGAACAGCGCACCGCCGCCCAGCTCGCCGCCGAACCCCGGCTCGCCGAACTGCTCTCCCTGACGCCCTACCAGGACGGCGCCGAGGAGTCCGAGGGCTTCCTCACCCCGCGCGGCCTCGACGCCTCCGCCGAAGACCTGCGCGAACTGCTCGACCAGTCCGTGGCCACCGCCGAACGCACCCTGTTCGACCTGCGCACCGCCGCCGCCGACGACTCCCGGATCCTCGCCGCCCTCGGCGACGGCGGCCTGCTGCCGCCCGGCCCCGACGTCCTCGCCACCGTCGAGCACCTCGGCGAACAGGGCATCCCCGCCCTCCCCGGCTGGCGCTACCTCGCCCAGTCCGTCGACCCCGCCGACCACGACGCCATCCTCGCCGCCCGCCCCGAACTCGTCGACGGCGTCGTCGTCACCGACCCCGCTTCGCTGGAGCGGGCCCGCGAGGCGCTCGCCGCCGCCGCCCTGCTGCCGCGCTCCACCGTCGCCGTCGGCACCGCCGCCGCCCTGATCGCCCCGATCCAGGGCGAACCCGCCTTCTTCCTCGTGCCGCCCAACCCGGCCATGCACAACGAGACCGCCGCCGACGACGAACGCCGCGAACTGCGCACCCGCGCCACCGCCCGCGAGGAGCACATCCGCGAACTCGCCGCCCGGCTCGGCGGCGACCGCGCCCTCGCCGCCCGGCTCGCCTCCTGGCACGCCAGCTGCCCGCCCGGCACCCTCGCCGAACTCGCCGAGAGCGCCGCCGCGGCCGCCCTGCACGCCGAGACCACCGCCGCCGAACTCGCCACCCTGCGCGCCGACCACGCCGAGGCCGACGCCGAGCAGCAGACCGCCGCCGCCCGCCACGAGGAGTGCCGGGAAGCCGCCCAGCGCGCCCGCCGCCGCGCCGACGCGCTGGCCGGCCTCGCCTTCCGGCTGCGCGAACGCGCCAACTGGACCCGCCGCCGACGCGAACTCGCCGACGACGCCGCCGAGTGCGAACGCCGCCAGGCCCAGTGCGCCGAACGCGCCCGCACCTGCGACGAGGACCGCCGCGCCGCCCAGCGCGCCGCCGACGACGCCCGCCGCACCGCCCGCACCCTGCGCGGCGAACGCGCCGAGATCGCCGCCGTCGACCCCGGCGCCGAGCAGCCGGGCACCACCCCCGCCTCGCTGCCCGCCCTGCGCGAGGCGTACCGGGCCGCCGCCCAGCTCTACGAGAAGGTCGGCGTCGGCGCCGACCTGCGCGCCGAACAGGCCCGCGCCGAGAGCGACGCGACCGCCGCCGCCGCCGAACTCGGCCGGCTCAGCAACAAGGTCAAGGCCCGCGCCGAGGAACTCCTCGCCAGCCCCGACGGCGCCGACGGCCCCGCCCGGCAGGCCGCCGCCGCCCGCGCCGAGGAACTCGTCACCCTCATCGAGGCCCGCTCCGGCGCCGCCTCCGAGGAGGTCGGCCGGCTGCGCGGCGACGCCGAACGCTCCGCCCCGGCGGGCGGCGAGGCGCACACCGAACTCCCCGAGGACCTGCTCCCCGCCGACCCCGAACACGCCCAGGCCCTGCTGCGCACCGCCACCGCGCTGCTCGCCGAACGCCGCGAACGCGTCGACTTCGCCCGCACCGAGCACGGCGACCTGCAGCGGACGCTGGACCAGGCGCAGGCCGCCGCCACCGACTTCGAGGAACTCGCCGGACAGCTCCGCGACGCGCTGCGCGACAACGGCGAGGAGACCGACCCCGAGGCCGACGCCTACCTCGGCTCGCTGGCCGCCGCCCGCGCCGCCGTCACCGACACCCGGCGCGCCATGCGCACCGCCGCCACCGAGCTCACCGGCGCCGAACTCGCCGTCCGGGACGCCTCCGACGCGCTCGTCCGGCACGCCAACGCCGCCCGCTACGAGGCCGTCCGCACCCCCGCCCGGCAGCAGATCCGCGAACTGCCCGCCGCCGCGCTGCCCGACCACGCCGCCGCCTGGGCCGCCGCGTTCGCGCCCCGGCTGCGCGTCCTCACCGACGAACTCGCCCAGCTGGAACGCAACCGCTCCTCCATCGTCGACCGGCTGCGCGGCCTGGTCGAGACCTCGCTCGGCACCCTGCGCGCCGCCCAGCGGCTCTCCCGGCTCCCCGAGGGCCTCGGCGAGTGGTCGGGCCAGGAGTTCCTCCGGATCCGCTTCGAGGACCCGGACCACGCCGTCCTGGTCGAACGCCTCGGCGAGGTCATCGACGAGGCCACCCGCTCCGCCGTCAAGAAGAACTCCGACCTGCGCCGCGACGGCATGTCCCTGCTGCTGCGCGGCGTCGCCGCCGCGATCGGCCCCAAGGGCGTCTCGGTCGAGATCCTCAAGCCGGACGCGGTGCTGCGCGCCGAACGCGTCTCGGTCGGCCAGATGTCGGACGTCTTCTCCGGCGGCCAGCTGCTCACCGCCGCCATCGCCCTGTACTGCACGATGGCCGCGCTGCGCGCCAACGACCGCGGCCAGTCCCAACTGCGGCACGCCGGCACGCTGTTCCTCGACAACCCGATCGGCCGCGCCAACGCCACCTACCTGCTGGAGCTGCAGCGCGCCGTCGCCGACGCGCTCGGCGTCCAACTCATCTACACCACCGGCCTGTTCGACACCACCGCGCTCGCCGAGTTCCCGCTGGTGATCCGGCTGCGCAACGACGCCGACCTGCGGGCCGGCCTCAAGTACATCTCGGTCGAGGAGCACCTGCGCCCCGGCCTGCCCGCCCCGCAGGACCCGGACGGGCCGACCATCCACGGCGAGATCACCGCGACGCGGATGTTCCGCAGGCCGGAGTAGCCGCACGCACGGCAGGGCCGCGGCACCGGGTGCCCCCCGGCGCCGCGGCCCTGCCCGTTCGCTACCGCCGGGTCGAGACGGTGACCGAGGCGACCTTCATCGGGTGGCCCGGTTCCGTCCCGGCCGTGGGCGAACTGCCGTACGCGGCCGGGAGGTTGCCGCCGATCGCGACGTTCAGGATCAGGAAGACGCCGTGGTGGACGGCCTGGTCCCAGGCGGCCGGGTCGACCTGGTCGGCGGTGACCTCGAAGTACTCCCGGCCGTCCCGCAGCCAGCGGACCCGTTCGGGGCTGGTGGAGCGGTCGATCTCGACGGTGTAGGTGTGGAAGGCGCCCCAGCAGTCCGCGCAGGGCTGCTCGCCCGAGCCGAGGCCATTGGGCTCCTGGCACGGTCCGCCGGGGGTGGTGCCGCAGTGCACGGTGCCGAACACGCCGCGGGCGCCGACGGATTCGAGCACGTCCAGCTCGCCGACGCCGGGCCAGCCGGTGTAGCCGTCGCGGAGCTTGCCGCCGAGCGCCCAGAACGCCGGCCAGTACCCGGCCGCGGCCTCGCCGTGCACGTCGGGAAGCGCCAACTCGGCCTCCAGGCGCAGGACTCCGCCCGCGGGGGCGGCCAGGTCGGCCCGCCTGGACTCGATCCGGCCGGAGGACCAGCGGCCCGCCGCGTCCCGGGTGGGCGTGATCTCCAGCGCGCCCCTGCCGTCCAGGCGGACGTTCTCGGCGGAGTCGGTCATCGTCTCGACCTCGCCGGTGCCCCACCGGGCGGCCGGGCAGCCGGGGTAGCAGGTGCCCAGGTCGTACTGCCAGGTGGCCGGATCGGGCCTCGCGCCGGCCGCGCCGTCGAACTCGTCGTGCAGCAGCGTCGTCCAGCCGCCGGCCGGGCCGAACGCGCCGCTGTCGATCAGGAGTTGGTCCAGGCGCGGGGTGAGCACCACGGCCGCGGCGTTGGTCAGGTGCGAGTCGTCCCGGTACAGCAGCACGTGCTCCAGGACGGCCGGGCAGCTGCGCCCGCTCGCCGGGCAGAGCACCGAGTTGACCTCGACGGTGGTGACGCCGGGGAACTTCCCGGCGGCGATCTCCTCGGCCAGCGGGTCGGCGTACAGGCCCTCGGCGCGCGGGAAGTCGCAGGCGGAGGTGGTGTCCGGGTGGCCGGAGACGCAGGCCGGGACGTCCCGGCCGGGGATCGGGGTGTCCTGCAGGTAGACGATCGGGACGCCCAGCTCCCGCAGCGGGGCGAGGGTCCGCTCCCAGCCGCGCAGCAGTGCGGCCCGGTCGGCGGTGTAGCGGTTGAGTGCGGAGACGACGACCAGCTTGGGCCTCGGCCCGTCCCCCAGCCGGGCCAGGGTGTTCGCCCGCCAGGTGTCGCACTCGTGGTAGGTGCGGCCCAACTGCGGGTTGGTGACCGTCAGTTCGGGCAGCGGGCAGCCCTGCTTGACCAACTCCTCGACGGACATCCGGTGTTCGGCGGCGACGCCGAGCAGCGCGGAGAACCACTGGCCGGCGTGCGAGTCGCCGAGCAGCACGATCCGGTCGTCGCCGGTGCCGAAGCGGCACGGCGGGCTGGTGGTGTCGGCCGGGTCCACCTCGCAGCCGCCGTCCGGCGGGAAGTCCTGCCGGGCCTGGACGGGGTTGGGCACGGTCGGCGCGTGCGGGGGCGGCGCGGCGGCCAGCAGGCTGCTGCCGGTGCGGGCGCCCGGCGGCAGGCCGGACGGGTCCGGGGGCGTGGCCGGGCCCAGGCCGCGGAGGGTGCCGGAGCCGACGACCAGCGCCAGCAGCACCGGGAAGACCACCGCGGTCAGGCCCAGCGACAGGCCGCGGCGCGGGATCTCGCCGAGCACCCGGCTGCGGCGCAGCGGCTGCTCCAGCCAGCGCAGCGCGGCGTACGCGGGCAGCGCGGCGGCGGCGGTCAGGGCGACCCTGACGCCCCAGTGCAGGGTGCCCCACCGGGCCTCGGCGAGGACCAGCACCGGCCAGTGCCACAGGTACAGGTTGTAGGAGAGCCGGCCGATCGCGCGCGGCGCGCCGAGCGACAGCGCCCGGCCGACCAGGTGGGTGCCGCCGGCGCCGGCCAGCAGGATCGCGGCGGTGGCGGCGGTCGGCAGCAGCGCGGCGTACCCGGGGTAGGGGGTGCGGCCGTCGAACAGCAGCAGTGCGGCGAGCACCCCGGCCAGGCCGCCGGTCCCGAGCAACTCCCTTGCCGGCCGCGGTATCCGGCCGATCGGCAGCAGGGCGACGGCGGCGCCGGCGGCGAACTGCCAGGCCCGGGTCGGGGTGGAGAGGTAGGCCCCGGCGCTCCAGTGCAGGGAGAGCCAGAACGAGCCGGCGCCGAGCAGCAGGGTCAGGCCGAGCAGGGTGCGGCGGTGCCAGGCCCAGCGGGCGGCGAGGGCCAGCAGCGGGGCCCAGAGCAGGTAGAACTGCTCCTCGACGGCGAGCGACCAGAAGTGCAGCAGGGCGCTCGGGTCGCGGCCGGCCGCCAGGTAGTCGGTCTGCTCGGCGATGAAACGCCAGTTGGCGACGGACAGTGCGGAGGCGAGGACGTCGCGCTCCAGGTCGGCGCGGCGCAGCGGCGCGGTGAGCAGGGCGCCGAGCACGGCGGTGACGGCCAGGACGACGGCGGCGGAGGGCAGCAGGCGGCGGGCCCGGCGGGAGTAGAACTCGGCGAGCCGGACGCGCCCGGTGCGGACGCTCTCGCCGCGCAGCAGGCCGGTGATCAGGTAGCCGGAGACGACGAAGAAGACGTCGACGCCGACGAAGCCGCCCGCGAAGCCGGGCACGGCGGCGTGGAAGGCGAGCACGGCGAGCACGGCGACGGCCCGCAGGCCCTCGATGTCGGGTCGGAACTTCGGCCGCTCGACCGGTGCTCGGTTCAGCACGACGGTGAGCGGGGCGGTACTCGGGGCGGTACTGGTGGACACGGGAGCGTGGACCTTTCAGCCCAGCCAGGGCAGCATCGGGGCCGCCCAGCCGGAGGCGAGCAGGGCGAGCAGGGCGAGCGTGCTCGTGACGGCGAGGGCCTCGGGCCAGCGCCGCGGACGCATCGCCGGGCGGGCCCCGGATTCGGTGGACTCGGTCGCGCGGGGCCGGAGTTCGGCGTACAGGTCGCGGATCAGCGGCACGCCGAGGTGCAGCTGCACGGCCAGGTACAGGGCCAGGCCCCAGGTGGTGTGCCAGCCGTGCAGGTAGGTGGCGGCGGCCACCCCGACGGCGGTGGCGAGCAGGGTGCCGGCCGTCCAGAGCAGCGAGACCAGCAGCACCTTGCGGGCCATGCCGCCGGAGCGGCCGGGCTTGGCGACGCCGGTGGGCACCCAGGCGGCGCTGCGGCCGCGGACGGTGTGCCAGTAGGCGGTGGCGGCGGCGAAGCTCATCAGCACGTTGGCGCGCAGTACTTCGGAGCGCCAGCGGGTGCGGCTGACCCGGGGTAGCAGCACGTGCCACAGCCAGAGCAGCGAGAGCATCGGCAGCACGTACCAGGCGCGGACCTCGCCGGGGAAGGCGAACAGCATGACCAGCGGCGGCAGCGGGGCGGTGAGCACGTTCACGGCGGCGGCCAGGTAGCCGACGATGCCCTCGTCGAAGCAGCGGCGCATCCGCCAGGTCATCGCCCTGCGGGTGGCCTTGTCGCCGATCAGGTGCAGGTTGCCCATCGTCCAGCGGTACTGCTGGTTGACGAAACTGGTGGTGGAGTCCGGCGAGGTGCCCTTGGCGACCAGCACCGGCACGTACCGGGTGGTGTAGCCCCGCTGGTGCAGGGCGAGGCCGGTGTACATGTCCTCGCTGTGGTCGAGCCGGGCGAAGCCGCCGGCGGCGTCGATCGCGGCGCGCCGGTAGACGGCGTTGGAGCCGCAGCAGATGGCGGCGTCGGAGGCGTCCCGGCTGGGCTGCACCCAGCGGAAGAACCACTCCTGGGCGGAGCCGGCGGCGCGCTGCACCCAGCCCATCGAGGCGTCGGTGTCGAAGCACTGCGGGCTCTGCACGATGCCGACCCCCGGGTCGCCGAAGTACGGCAGCAGGTGCTGCAGCAGGTCGGCGCGCGGCGCGAAGTCGGCGTCCAGGATGGCGACGTACTCGCCGCTGCTGAGGGTCAGCGCGTGGTTGAGGTTGCCGGCCTTCTTGAACTCGCCGCGGTTCGGGCGGACCACGTAGTGGTAGCCGAACTGCTTTGCCAGGGAGGCGACTTCGGCGCGGTCGGCGTCGTCGAGCACCCACACGTCGAGGCGGCCCGGGTAGCTGCTGCGGGCGACCGCGCGGTACGCGTTCTCCAGGATGTCGAGCGGTTCGCCGCAGGTCGGCAGGTACAGGTCGACGGACGGCGCGGTGGCCGGCTGCCAGGCGGCGACCAGCAGTTCGTGGCCGGCCCGGGTGAAGCGGCGGCGGCGCAGGCCGTTCAGGCAGGTCAGGGCGAGTGCGACGGCGTTGACGCCGAGGACGGCGAGGAACGGCCACAGGGCCGGGGTGCGCAGCGAGAAGCTGAGCATCGTGCCGGCGCTCACCGTGAAGGCGAGCGCGGAGAGCAGCGGGACCCAGCGGCGCTGAGGCCCGAAGTACCAGTAGAGCTCCTGATCGGAAGGTGGTGACGGAAGGTGATTGACAGTCATTGGGCCCCCCACGGCCGGACGTTGACACCTGTCGCCGGTCAGAGTACCCGATTGGTATAGACCAAATGACCACGCCGGATGAACGCCGGAACAACTCGGGTGAAGGCCGGATGACCAGGCATGACCGTGTCAGGAAAGATCGTCACCGCGGTGCGCCGGGGGCGTCCGGGACGAGTGACGTGCCAAGTGGCGCGATGGTTCCGGGCGCGCGGTGGCGGGTACCCGCCGGGTCGGACGGCGCAAGCGCGCCGTGAACTGACGGCCCGTCAGGTGGCGCTCAGTGACGGAAGGGGCAGCGGTCGGCACCCGCCGGGGCAGTCGCCGGTACCCGTCGGGGCAGCCGCGGGCGCCCGCCGGGGCAGGTGTGGGCGCCCGCCGGGGCGGCTGCCGGGCGGTGGCTCAGCGGGTGGCCGCGGCCGGGGTCGCCGCGCCGACGGCCGGGGCCGCGATCTCGGCGGGGCCCTTCGGGCAGCGCGGGAGGGCGGTCAGCACGGCCTCCAGCAGGCCCGGGAAGCGGGCGGACAGGTCGTCCGTGCGCAGGGCGTTCATCTTCGAGGTGCCGCGCCGGTGCTGGCGGATCAGTCCGGCCTCGCGCAGCACCCGGAAGTGGTGGGTCATCGTCGACTTGGTGACCGGCAGTTCGAACGCCAGGCAGTTCAGCTCGTCGCCGCCCGCGCCCGCGAGGTCGGCGACGATCCGCAGCCGGGTCGGGTCCGCCAGGGCGTGCAGCACGGACACCAACTGCAGCTCCGCGGCGGGGGGCTCGGGGAGCAGGCCGGGGCAGTCCTGGTCGTGGTCGAGGGTCACGGGTTCATAGTACGACAGACCTCGTAGTTTGACAGGTCTCGTAGTACGGTGAGTATCGTACGAAGCGCAAGAAGCCGCATCCGGACCACAGGAAGGACAGGCAGCCGTGAGCGCCCTGTTCGAGCCCATCACCATCCGCTCGCTGACCATTCCCAACCGGATCTGGCTCAGCCCGATGTGCATGTACTCGGCCGCCTCCGAGGGCCCCGACACCGGCGCCGCCACCGACTTCCACCTCGCCCACCTCGGCTCCCGGGCCGCCGGCGGCGCCGGGCTGGTGATGGTCGAGGCCACCAGTGTCCGCCCCGACGGCCGGATCTCCCCGTGGGACCTCGGCCTGTGGAACGACCGCCAGCAGGAGCAGCTCGCCCGGATCGCCGCGCTGATCACCCAGCACGGCTCCGTCCCGGCGATCCAGCTCGCCCACGCCGGGCGCAAGGCGTCCACCAACCACCACGGCAAGGGCGGTGGCCCGCTCCCGGTCGAGCAGGGCGGCTGGCAGGTGGTCGGCCCGTCCCCGCTCCCGTTCAACGAGGGCTACCCGGTGCCCGCCGAGCTCACCGAGGCGCAGATCGCCGAGGTGATCGAGGACTTCGCCGCCTCCGCCCGCCGCGCCCTGGCCGCCGGCTTCAAGGTCGTCGAGGTGCACGGCGCGCACGGCTACCTCACCCACCAGTTCCTCTCCCCGGTCTCCAACCACCGCACCGACGGCTACGGCGGCGACTTCACCGGGCGCAGCCGCTTCGCCCGCGAACTCGCGGCCGCGGTCCGGGCCGTCTGGCCCGCCGACCTCCCGGTGTTCTTCCGGGTCTCGGCGACCGACTGGCTCCCCGAGGAGCCCAGCTGGACGATCGAGGAGTCCGTCCTGCTGGCCAAGGAGCTGCAGGCCATCGGGGTCGACCTGATCGACGTCTCCACCGGCGGCAACGTCCCGCACGCGAAGATCCCGGTCGAGCCGAACTACCAGGTCCCGTTCGCCGAGACCATCCGCCGCGAGTCCGGCCTCCCGGTCAACGCGATCGGCCTGATCACCGAGGCCGCCCAGGCCGAGGAGATCGTCGCCGAGGGCCGCGCCGACGCGGTCATGCTCGGCCGCGAACTGCTGCGCGACCCCTACTGGCCGCTGCACGCCGCCCGCGAGCTCGACGTCCCCCGCAACTGGCCCGCCCAGTACGGCTACGTGGTCGGCGCGCGCGGCTGACCCGCCGCACCGCGTCGCGCGGGCCGACCGGGGTGAACGGCCAGGTCGGCCCGCGCGGCGTTCTTGCTAGGGTGCCTGCGATGAGTGAAGTGACGGAGCGGCTGCGAGCGGCGATCGCGGGGAACCTGAAGCACGCCCGGTCGGTCCGCGGCCTGAGCCTGCGGGACCTCGCGGAGCGGGCGGGCGTGAGCAAGGGCCTCCTGTCGCAGCTGGAGCACAGCGCGGCCAACCCGACGATCGAGGCGCTCGGCGCCGTCGCGGCGGCCCTGGGCCTGGAGGTCGCGGACCTCATCCGCACCCCGCTGTTCGAACCCCAGGTGCTGTCCGCGCGCTCGCCGGAGGAGGCCGCCCGGACGCTGTTCGCCAGCTCCGAGGCCCGCCGGGTGGGCCTCTACGAGACCGCGCTGCCCCCCGGCGGCTCCCACGACAGCGCGCCGCACGGGCGCGGCTCGGAGGAGTTCGCCTACGTGCTGTCCGGTGCGGTGGTGCTGACGCTGGAACAGCGGTCGGTGTCGCTGCGCGCGGGCGAGGCGGTGCGCTTCTCCGGGGAGGGCGAGCACAGCTACCAGGCGGCGGGGGACCGCCCGGTCGAGCTGATCACGATGCTCTCGATGCCCTCCGACTGACCGTCACCCGGCCCCGGCCGACCGTCACCCGGCCCCGGCCGACCGGCCGTCACCCCGCCCCGGCCGACCGGCCGTCACCCCGCCCCGGCCGACTGACCGTCACCCCGCCCCGGTCGGCGGATGCTCAGCCCTCCAGCAGGACGAGGCCGCGGTAGCTCGGGGTGCCGTACCAGGCGAGCCGGTCCAGGGTGGCGGCGGGTAGCGGCAGGTCGACCCCGTCGAGCCAGCTCTCGCCGAAGTTGGCGTCGGTCCACGGGTCGTGGGCCAGGAACACGTCGGGGTCGGCCGTGCCGTGCACGGTGATCCAGTGCGGGCAGCTCTCGTCGTGCATGCCCAGCTGCTCGATCAGGACCAGGGCGACCGCGCCGCCGGCCAGCGCGGCCCGCAGGGCGTCCGGCGAGAACGCCTCGGTGCGGACGTCGAGGCCGCGTTCGGCGGCCTCCCGGCGGAACCCGTCCTGGAGGAAGGCCCGCAGGTCGCGCTCCTCGTCGTTGACGCACAGCTCCAGCAGCACCGGCCGCTCGGTGGAGAGCAGCACCCGGGCCCGGGCGCCCTCGTCCGCGGCGGCCAGCGCCAGGCCCACCGGCTCGCAGCCGCCGACCGTGGTGGCGCGCCGCCACAGCCGCAGTTCGGCCTCCCGGGTCGGCCGGCCGCGCAGGCCCAGCGCGGCCAGGCCCATCTGGAGCGCGACCGGGCCGCAGGTGAAGTCGGTGGTCTGCCGCATGTAGGGGACCGCGCCGGGCGCCGCCGGGGACGGCTCGCGCACCAGCACCAGGCCGTGCACCGGCGGCTCCTGGAACGGGCCCGCCACCGGCCCGGACCAGCGGGGCGGCTGCGGCAGCTCCTGCCAGCCGGCGGTGAGCGCCCGCTCCCGGTCGGCCTCGAAGGAGGCGTCGGCCGGGCGGAGTTCGCGCTTGACCGAGACAGCCCCCTCGGCCCAGGCGCGCTCCACCACGGAGTCCACCAGACGCTCCGTCAGGGCGGCCCGCGCGGCGGGCTCCGCGGACGCCGTCCAGACGTCCACCACCTTGCGGTAGGCGGTCAGCGGCCGGTGCACCTCGAAGGCGGCGCCCAGCAGTTCGCCGCCGCGCCGGGCGGTGTGCAGGGTCGCCACCTGCACCCCGCCGTGCCGGTTCCAGCGCCGCAGCAGCGCGGGGGGCAGGGCGCCGACGCCGTCGGCGACCGCGGTCACGTCGGCGGGCACGGGCAGCGCGTCGATCTGCAGGTCGTTCGGCAGGTCGCTCGGCGGGAGGTCGGACACGGTCAACAGGCTCCGTAGCTCGGGGAGTCGAGGGCTCAGTGGGCGGCCGGTGCGCTGGCCAGCAGCTGCCGGGTGTACGGGTGGGCGGGCGCGGTCAGCACCGCGTCGGCCGGGCCGTGCTCGACCACCCGGCCCCGGTGCATGACGTGGACGCGGTCCGCGACCTGACGGGCGATGGCCAGGTCGTGGGTGATGAACAGGATGCTCAGGTCGAGTTCGCGGCGGAGCCGGGCGAGCAGGTTCAGCACCCCGGCCTGCACCGACACGTCCAGCGCGGACACCGCCTCGTCGCAGACCAGCACGCCCGGGCGGGGCGCCAGCGCCCGGGCGATCGCGACGCGCTGCCGCTCGCCGCCGGAGAGCCGGCGCGGCCTGCGGGTCACGTACTCGCGCGGCAGGCCGACGAGTTCGAGCAGGTCGGCGGGGTCCTCGTCGGGGCGGCCGGCGGCGCGCAGGGCCTCGCGCAGGGTGGTGCCGATGCTGTGCCCGGGGTTCAGCGCCGAGTACGGGTCCTGGAAGACGATCTGCACCCGTCCGGGGTCCGTCGTCCGCCGCCCGCGCGGGCCGCCGCCGTCGCGCTCGGAGAGCGGGAACGCCACCGTCCCGGCGTCCGGCCGCTCCAGGCCGACCACGCAGCGGGCCAGCGTGGTCTTGCCGGAGCCGGACTGGCCCAGCACGACGACCGCCTCGCCGCGCTCCAGCCGCAGGTCCACGGCGTCCACGGCGGGCCGGTCCGTGCGGGGGAACCGCTTGACCAGCCCGGTCACCAGCAGCGCGGGCTCCGCGCCGCCCGTCCGGGGCGCCGCCGCCGCTGCCGGGGCCGGGGCGGGGAGGGCAGCGGCGGGGAGGGCGCTCTCGCCGATCCGCAGGCAGGCGGCCAGGTGCTCGGCGTCGTCGGGCGCCGGAGCCAGCAGGGGGGAGTACCGGCTCCGGCAGTCGGGGAGGGCCAGCTCGCAGCGGTCCGCGAACGCGCAGCCCGCGCCGACCGCGTGGGCGGCGGGGACCTGGCCGGGGATGGTGGGCAGCAGCGGCAGGCGCCGGTCCAGCGGCGGCTCGCAGGCGGCGAGCCGGGCGGTGTACGGGTGGGCGGGGGCGTCCAGCACCTGCGCGCCGGTGCCGGTCTCGACCAGGCGGCCCGCGTACATCACCCCGATCCGGTCGGCGCGGCTGCGGGCCAGGCCGAGGTCGTGGGTGATCAGGACGACGGCCATCCGCCGCTCCCGCTGGAGGCGGGCGATCAGCTCCAGCACCTCGTGCTGGGTGGTGGCGTCCAGTGCCGTGGTGGGCTCGTCGGCGATCAGCAGGTCCGGGTCGGCGGCCAGCACCGCGGCGATCGCGACCCGCTGGCGCATGCCGCCGGACAGCTGGTGCGGGTACCGGTCGGCGGTGTCGGGCGCGAGCCCCACCTCGGCCAGCAGCGCGGCCACCCGCTTCGCCCGCTCGGCGCGGGAGGGCCTGCCGGGCAGCGCCCAGCCGATCTGCGCCCCGCAGGTGTGCACGGGGGACAGCGAGGTGAACGGGTCCTGCAGCAGCAGCGCGACGCGGTTGCCCCGCACGGTCCGCCAGGGCCGGGCGGCCGGGTCCAGCGGGAGCGGCTCGCCGTCGAGCTCCAGCGTGCCGGTGGCCCGGACGCCGGCGGGCAGCAGGCCGCTGAGCGCCTTGACGGTCATCGACTTGCCCGAGCCGGACTCCCCGACCAGGGCGAGCGTCTCGCCGCGCCGGACGTCCAGGTCGACGCCCGCGACGATCGCGCCGGCCGGCCCGTCCACCCGCAGGCCGCGCACCGACAGCAGCGGGACGGCGGCCCGCACCGACGGGGCGTGATCGGCACGGCTCATCGGGTGGCCACCTTCCGGTCCAGGCGTTCGGCGAGCCAGTCGCCGAGCAGGTTGACGCTGGTGGCGGCCAGGATGATCAGCACGCCGGGCAGGATCGCCGCGAGCGGGTTGTCGACCATGATCCGCTGGCCGTCCGCCAGTTGGCGCCCCCAGTCGGCGGCGCCGGGGGCGACGCCCAGCCCCAGGTAGGAGAGCGAGGAGAGGGCGACCATCGCGAACGCGGTGTTCAGCAGCAGGTTGGCGACCACGATCGGCACGGTGTTGGGCAGCACGTGCCGGACCATGATCCGGCCGGGCCGGATGCCCAGCACCCGCGCCGACTCGATGTACGGGCGGGCGGCCTGCTCCATCACCGCCGCCCGGACCAGCCGGACGTCGGTCGGGGAGAACAGCACGACCAGCACCAGCACGGTCACCCAGTAGCCGCCGCCGAGCATCCCGACCACCACCATGGCGAGCAGGACGGCGGGCAGCGCGAGCAGCAGGTCGGCGTACCGGCCGACCACGGTGTCCAGCCAGCCGCCCCGGAACCCGGCGAGGGTGCCGAGCAGCAGGCCGAGCAGCATCGAGCCGCAGGCCACCAGGACCGGCCCGAGCAGCGCCGAGCGGGTGCCGAGGACGGCCAGCGAGAGGACGTCGCGGCCGAGCGCGTCGGTGCCGGAGAGGTGGCCCTCGACCCCGGCGCCCACCGTGCCCAGGTAGAGGTCCTGGTCGAGGGCGTGCGGGGCGAGCAGCGGGCCGGCCAGCGCGCAGAGCACCGCCACGGCGAGGAACACCGCGCTCAGCAGCACCGTCAGCGGGGTGCGCGGCAGCCGGGGGAGGCGTCGGGTCACCGTCCGACCCCCGCCCTGGTGCGCATCCGCGGGTCGACCGCCAGGTAGGCGAGGTCCACCGCCAGCGTGACCAGCGAGACCACCAGCGCGGTCACCAGCGTCAGCGCCTGCACCACCGCGAAGTCCTTGAACAGCACCGAGGACTCCAGCAGCGAGCCGAGCCCGGGCAGCGCGAAGGTGGTCTCCACCAGGACGGTGCCGCCGAGCAGGTAGGCGACCAGCAGGCCCAGGTTGGTGACGACGGGCACGGCGGCGTTGCGCAGCACCACGCCGAGCACCCGCCGCCCGCCCAGGCCGCGGCTGCGGGCGAAGACCACGTAGTCCTCCTCCAGTTCGCGGACGACGGCGGCCCGGGTCAGCTTGACCACGAACGCGCCCAGGCCCAGCGCCAGCGCGACGGACGGCAGCGCGAGGTGCCACAGCCCGTCCAGGAAGCCGGTCCCGGTGCCGTACACCGGGAACCACTCCAGGCCGACGCCGAAGACGTACAGCAGCAGCAGGCCGACCGCGAAGCCGGGCGCGCTCACGCCGACCACCGAGCCGCCGACCAGCAGCCGGTCCGCCAGCCGGCCGCGCCGCAGTGCGGCGGCGACCCCCGCCGGGACGCCGACCAGCACGGAGAGGCCGAAGGCCAGGGAGCACAGCGCGGCGGTCAGCCCGAGGCGCTCGGCGAGCACCGAGGACACCGGCTCGCCGGTCCGGACGGAGGTGCCGAGGTCGCCGCCGAGCAGGCCGGACAGCCAGCGCCAGTACTGCCGCAGGAACGGCTCGTCCAGGTGGTACTGCGCCCGGACCTGGGCCAGCGCCTCCGGGGTGGCGTTCCTGGTGCCCAGCAGGTTGCGGGCGATGTCCCCCGGGGCGAGGAACACCAGGCCGTAGACCAGCAGCGACAGCAGGAACAGCAGCAGCAGGGCGGTGCCGAGCCGGCGCGCCACGAAGCCCGCCAGCGGGCGCGCGCCGCCCGCGCCCTTCAGCGCCACGGGCGCGGCGGCCTCCGGCGCGGTGGCTTCCGGCCCGGTGGCTTCCGGCGCGGCGGGGTCAGACGGCCGCATAGATCCGGGTGGGCCACTGCGACACCATCGTGTAGGAGCTGTAGCCGGAGATGCCGACGGTGTCGCGCAGCGCCAGCGCCGACTGCCCCCACCACAGCGGGGCGTAGGCGGCGTCGGCGGCCTGCGCCTGCTGGGCCTGGAGCAGCAGCTCGGCCCGCGCGGCCGGGTCGCCGGTCGTCGCGGCCCGGCCGACCAGCTCGCTGACCTGCGGGTTCTGGTACTTGGCCGGGTTGTCGGGGCCGAGCAGCCAGGAGACGATCTCGCCCGGGTCGCCGGTGGTGTTGAAGTACCAGAAGAAGGTCAGCCCGGGGAAGGAGTTGATCTCGGCGATCCACTGTTCGAGGGGCAGTTCCTTGACGTTCAGCGTGATGCCGATCTTCTTCAGTTCGGCGCCGAACGCGAGCGCGGCGGTGCCCAGGTGCGGGCCGCTGCTCGGGTACGACAGGTCGACGCTGAAGCCGCCCGGCACCTTGGACTGGGCGAGTTCGGCCTTCGCCTTCTCCAGCGAGTACTCGTACTGCGGGACGGCCGCCAGCTTGGCGGTGGCCTCCTCCGGCGTCCACAGCCCGCCGAACTGCTCGGGGGTGGACAGCGCGGTGGCGACCTGGCCGTGGCCCTGCAGCACCTCCTTGACGATCGCGGCGCGGTCGACCGCGTGCGCGACGGCCCTGCGCACGTGCGGGTCGTCGAAGGGCGCGACGGTGGTGTTGAAGGTCAGGCCCGCGTACGAGCGGTCGGGGGTGTAGACGACCCGGGTGCCGTCGATCGACTCCCACTGCCGGGCGGCGGTCAGCGGCACGTTCAGCGAGGCGTGCGTCTCGCCGGACTGCCAGGCCAGCCGCCGGGTGTTGTCGTCCGGGATGAAGTCGATCCGGAGCTTGGCGACCTTCGGGGCGGTGCCCCACCAGTGCGGGTTGCGGGTCAGTTCGAGGTGGGAGTCCGGCTTGAACTCGGTGACCTGGTAGGGACCGGAGCCGGTGAGCAGCGAGGTGGCGGTGCCGATCTTCCCGCCGGTGCTCTCCCAGTACGACTTGGGGGCGATCCACAGCGCCTGGGCCGAGGTCGCCAGCCACTCGAAGGCCACCGCGCCGCTCTTGCTGACCAGGGTGACCTCGTTCGGCCCGGTCTGCGTGGCGGACTCCAGGTCGGCCCAGTAGCTCGCGGTGCCGGGGGAGACCGTGCTGTCCGCCGCCATCGTGACGGAGTGCAGCACGTCCTCGACGGTGACCGGGCTGCCGTCGTGGAAGCGGGCCCCCTCGCGCAGCGTGTAGACGTGCGTCCGGTCGTCGCGCTTGGTGACCGCGGAGGCCAGCGCCGGGACGAGCTTCCCGTCGCCGTCCACGCCGACCAGGCCCTCCATGGCGACGGCGGCCGCGTAGTAGTTGAGGACCCCGGACTCCTGCCCGGGGTACAGGTTGGAGAGCGAACCCGGCAGCGAGACCCGCAGCAGCGGGATCTCCTTCCCGGTGTCCCGGCCCGCCGAGGCCTGCCCGCCGGTGTCCGCCGCGCGGTCGCCCCGGGACGGCTGCGCCCCGCACGCCTCCAGCAGTGCGCCCAGGGACAACACGGCGGCGCCGGTGAGCGCGCCCTTGAGGATGCTGCGCCGCCGGAGGGCGGGCTGCGGGGTGGCCTGGGACATCTGTTGCCGCCTGTTGCGCGTGGTGCCGGGGCTCGCGTCCATTGAGACGGGCCATTTGGATTGAATCAGTAAACACCTGGCATGCGCGGATGGCTACGGAGCGGCCTGTGACCTCTCTCGCAGTGGCCGGAATCGTCCGCATCGTGAGACGTCGGCGTCCAGGTCGGCCCCCGGCGGCCGGGTCGGGAGCGGGCCCCGCGCGGAGCGGCCGGAAGTCCGAATGGTGGACGATCGGGTTCCGGATGGTGGCGGAGACGCCGCCGGCCCGGACACCGTGGGTGTCCGGGCCGGTCGTCGGCGGCCGTGCGGGGGCGCCTGCGGCTACTGCTCGGGCGCCAGCCGGGCCGGGAATCCGCCGGTGGCGATCGGACCCCAGCGGCGCGGGGTGATCCGGATCAGCGACTTGCCCTGGCGGCGCATCGCCTCCCGGTACTCGTCCCAGTCCGGGTGCTCGCCCGCGATGGTGCGGAAGTACTCCACCAGCGGCTCCAGCGCCTCCGGCAGGTCCAGCACCTCGGCCTCGCCGTCGACCTGCACCCAGGGGCCGTCCCACTCGTCGGAGAGCACCAGCACGCTCACCGCGGCGTCCCGCCTGGCGTTGCGGGTCTTCGCCCGCTCGGGGTAGGTGGAGACGACGATCCGGCCGTCGTCGTCCACCCCGCAGGTCAGCGGGGACGCCTGCGGGGTGCCGTCGGCGCGGCGGGTGATCAGCAGGGCACGGTGGCGGGGGCGGACGAACTCCAGCAGCTCGTCCAGCCCGACCCGGGTGTTGGTGGCGATCGAAGGGCTCATGCCGCCCAGCCTAGGGCCGCGTCCGACCCGGCCCTACGAGGCGGCGGCGCCGACCGGTTCGGGTTCCGCGTCCGCGTCGTCCGCGTCCTTCCAGCGGCCCGGTTCGACCATGAACGCGCCCAGCGCGACGCCCAGCAGCGGGATCGCCGGCAGCAGCCACATCACGCCCTGCGGGCCGTGCCGCTGGGCGACCAGGCCGAACAGCGGGGCGATCAGGCCGCCGACGCTGACCGCCAGGCCGAGGGTGACGCCGGCCGCGGTGCCGGGGCGGTTGGGCAGGTAGTCCTGGCCCAGCTTGACCAGGACGGCGAACGGCAGGTTCAGCGCCGCGCCCGCCAGCACGGCGAACAGCAGCGGCGCCCACGCGCCCGGCGTCACCCGCAGCAGCACCAGCATCGGGACGGTCAGCGCGGTGCCCCACTGCGCGGTGCGCACCATGCCGATCCGGTCGGCCAGCCGCCCGCCGCCCAGGGTGCCCGCGACGCCGCCGAGCAGGAAGCAGGTCAGCGCCGCCCCGGCCAGCAGGTGGGAGGCGTGCAACTGCCGCAGCCAGTACAGCTCGATGAAGGTGCTGACGCCGAAGAACACCACCGAGCGGACCACCTCCACCCCGGTCAGCACCAGGAACGGCCGCCAGCGGTCCCTCCCGGCCCGCTTCGCCCGGCCCGCGGCGTGCGGACGGGTCCGGTGCCGGGCCCGGAACAGCACCGCCGCCATCACCAGCGCGGGCAGCACGAACACCGCCGTCGCCCGCACGCCCCACGCCGACAGCAGCGGCGTGGCCAGCACCGGCGCCAGGAAGAACCCGACGCTGCCGCCCGCCGCGAAGACGCTCATCGCACTGGTGGAGTCGCCCGCCGCCTCCCGGGCCGCCCGCCCCGCCGCCGGGTGGAAGGCCGCCACCCCGAGGCCGGAGAGCAGCACCAGCAGCCACACCAGCGCGTACCCGTCGGCCAGCCCGCTCAGCCCCGCGCCCAGCCCGGCCAGCGCCAGCCCCGCCGCCGACAGCCAGGGCAGCGGACGCCGGTCCACCAGCAGGCCGACCAGCGGCTGCGGGACCGCGCTGCCCAGCGTCGCCGCCAGGGTCAGCCCGCCCGCCGCCACGTACCCGTACCCGCGCTCCAGCACGAAGTACGGCACCACCGCCGGGATCAGGCCCTGGTACAGGTCGTCCACGGCGTGCGCCGCGCCCCACATCCGCATCCGGCGCCACACGCCGGGCAGTTCGCTCGTCATGCGCACCAGACTGGCGGCCGGGCCGGGGCGCGGGCTTCCGGTACTCTGCCAATCCATGTCGCCAACCCGCCAACCCGCCGAGGACGGCCCGGCGCACCCCGGGGCCGGCCCGTCGAGCGCCGCGCGGCCCGGGGCCGGTCCGTCGAGCGCCGCGCACCAGAAGGAGACCGGCCCCAGCCGGCACCCGCTGGCGCACCGGGAACGGATCGACTGGCACTGGCACGACGTCAACCAGCTGATCACCCCCGGCCTGGGCGTGCTGGAGGTGAGCACCCCGCACGGCCGCTGGGTCGTCCCGCCGCACCGCGCGGTGTGGCTGCCCGCCGGGGTCCCGCACACCCACCGGGCGCACGGGCTCAGCGAGTTGCGCTGCCTGGTCTACCCGGCCGGCACCGACCCGCTGCACCTCACCGCGCCCGCCGTCCTGGCCGCCACCCCGCTGCTGCGCGAGATCATCGCCCACCTGACCGGCCCCGGCGCCCCCGTCGGACGCCCCGCCCGGACCCTCGAACAGGCCGCCCTGGACCAGCTCGCGCACGCCCCCGAACTCCCGCTCGGCCTCCCGCGCCCCACCGATCCCCGGCTGCGCGACCTGGCCGACCTGCTGGCCGCCGACCCCGCCGACGACCGCTCGCTGGCCGAACTCGGCCGCGCCGTCGGCGCCGCCGAACGCACCCTCAGCCGGCTCTTCCGGGCCGAACTCGGCCTCGGCTTCCCGCAGTGGCGCACCCAACTGCGCCTCCAGCACGCCCTGGTGCTGCTCGCCCGGGGCCGCTCGGTCACCGCCACCGCCGCCGCCTGCGGCTTCCGCTCGCCGAGCGCGTTCATCGAGGCGTTCCGGCACGCCTTCGGCACCACCCCGGGCCGCTACCAGCAGGGCTGACCGGGCCTCAGCGGTGCCGCCGGCCGCTCCCGTGCTCGCGCGAACCCTCCAGCGGGGCGGCCGAGTTGGGGGTGCGACGGCGGGAGGAGGCGACCTGCCGGGAGACCACCACGTCGATCAGGCACCAGGCGAGCAGGAAGACCCCCAGCGCCATCAGCGCCAGCGCCGGCGTCAGCAGGCCGGTGTGCGCCCAGGAGGCGAACAGCGCCACCACGAAGGTGAACACCGTGAAGGCGAACGCCATGCCCGCCCGGACGGCGGCCGCCCGGACCTCGTCCGGCAACCGCCCGCGCCGACGACCGGCCATCGCCAACCCCCTGTCGGTCCTGCGCCCCTGCGGGCGCACCAAGACCAGCCCTGCCCCGTCCGGGGGAGGCTATGCCGCCGGGAGGGCCGATCCAGCCGACCGTGGGCGTGTCGTGCCGGCGGTTCCCCCCGGCTCCCCGCTCCGACTCCCCGCCCCCGACTCCCCGTCAGGATCGTAACCGGGGCCGCAAGACCCCGTCCGGCCGGTCCCGTCGGCTCAGCGCGCGGCGTCCGGGGCGGCGTCCGGGGTGGCCTCTGGGGCGGCGTCCAGGGTGGCGTCCAGCTCCTCCAGCGCGCCGACCACGATGGTCCGCATCGCCCGCTCCGCCAGCTCCGGATCGCCCGCGCAGATCGCCTGCGCCACGTCCCGGTGCAACTGGACGGCGTACTCGCGCGGCCGGTGCGGCATCAGCCGGTGCTCGGTGCGGCCGGTGAGGACCGCGCCCACGGTGTCCTTCAGGTGCGCGAACATCTCGTTGCCGGACGCCCGCAGCACCGCCGCGTGGAAGGCGATGTCGTGCGCGAGGAAGGCGTCCAGGTCCGCGGCCCGGGCGGTGACGGTCAGTTCGACGGCCAGCGCGCTCAACTCCCGCCGGTCGTCGTCCCCCGCGCACCGGGCCGCCAGCGCCGCCGCCGCGGGCTCCACCGCGACCCGCAGCGACCCCAGCGAACGCAGTTGCGCGGAGCGGTCCGCCCCGGCCAGCCGCCAGCGGATCACCAGCGGATCGAACACGTCCCAGTCGGCCTTCGGTCGGACGGTGATGCCGACCCGCCGCCGCGGCTCGACCATCCGCATCGACTCCAGGATCCGCACCGCCTCCCGCACCACCGTGCGGGACACCCCGTGCCGCTGCTCCAACTCCTCGGCGCGCAGCACCGTGCCCTCCGGCAGCTCGCCGGAGGCGATGGCCGGGCCGAGTTCGGCGAGCAGGCGGCCGGGCAAGCCCTGGATCTCCATCCGGCCAGCTTATCGGCGCGATCACCGGGAAGACGGCCCCCGTTCCGCGCCCCTCCGATCCGCTCCGCGGCGGTCCGCACCCCCTCCCACCAGCTCGGATCCCAAAAAGTATGACGATTGGGTTTCGGCCGCTTGAATAAGTCATACCTTTGCGTCAAGGTTGCCCTCGCAAGCAGGCAAGGACAGGAGCACCACCCATGGCTCTCAGTGCCGAGAACCAGCAGCCCCCCGCCGTCGTGGTGATGGGCGTCTCCGGGGTCGGGAAGACCACCGTCGCCCGGCTGCTCGCCGAGCGCCTCGGACTTCCGTACGCCGAGGCCGACGACTTCCACCCCGCCGCCAACATCGCCAAGATGAGCGCCGGGACCCCGCTGGACGACCAGGACCGGCAGCCCTGGCTGCGCGCCCTCGGCGGCTGGCTGGGCGAGCGGGTCGCGGCCGGCAGCGGGGGAGTGGTCACCTGCTCCGCGCTCAAGCGGAGCTACCGGGACGTGCTGCGCGCCGCCTGCCCGGACGCGTTCTTCCTGCACCTGTCCGGCGGCCACGACCTGGTCGGCGACCGGCTCGCGCACCGCACCGGCCACTTCATGCCGCCCTCGCTGCTGGACTCCCAGTACGCCGCGCTCGAACCGCTGCAGGCGGACGAGAACGGCACCGTGCTGGACGTCGACGCCGACCCCGACACCCTGGTCGAGCGCGCCGTCGCCGCCCTGGCCCGCTGAAACCCCGCACCCCCACGTCACACCCCACGTCACACCCCGCCACCGACCGTCCGACAGCCGGACGGTGGCGGCCCGTCAATGGAGACCTCCGTGACCCCCACCCTGCTGGCGGCCGACGCACCGGCGCTGCCGCACACCGCGAGCAACGGTCAGCTGCTGCTCGCCGTGCTGCTCGCCATCGGCGCGATCGTGCTGCTGATCACCAAGCTCAAGCTGCACCCGTTCCTGGCCCTCACGCTCGGCTCCGGGCTGCTGGCGGCCGTCGCCGGGGCGCCCTTCGACAAGCTGCTGGCCAGCTTCTCCACCGGTTTCGGCGCCACCGTCGCCTCGGTCGGCCTGCTGATCGGCCTGGGCGCGATGCTCGGCAAGCTGCTCGCCGACTCCGGCGGCGCCAACACCATCGCGGACACCGTGCTGGCCCGCACCGGCCCCAAGCTGCTGCCCTGGGCGATGGCGCTGATCGCCGCCGTGCTCGGCCTGCCGCTGTTCTTCGAGGTCGGCGTGGTGCTGCTGGTGCCGATCGTGCTGCTGGTGGCCCGGCGCGGCAACGCCCCGCTGATCGGGATCGGCATCCCCGCGCTGGCCGGCCTCTCGGTGCTGCACGGCCTCGTCCCGCCGCACCCGGGCCCGCTGGTCGCCGTCGACGCCCTGCACGCCGACCTGGGCGTGACCCTGGCGCTCGGCCTGCTGATCGCCGTCCCGACCCTGATCGTGGCCGGTCCGCTGTTCGGCCGCCTCGCCCAGCGCTGGGTCGGCCCGCTCGAACTGCCCGCCGAGACCGAGCCGGTCGAAACCGTCGCGCGGGAGCGGACGCCGAAGTTCGCCGCGGTGCTGGCCACCATCCTGCTGCCGGTCGTGCTGATGCTCGGCAAGGCGCTCACCGACGTGGTGGTCGACGACCCGAAGTCCACCGTCCAGCGGCTCTTCGACTTCATCGGCTCGCCGCTGATCGCGCTGCTCGCCGCCACCCTGCTCGGCATGCTCACCCTGGGCCGGGCGGCCGGCTTCGACAAGGGGAGGATCTCCGAGACGGTCGGCTCGGCGCTCGGCCCGATCGCCGGGATCGTGTTCATCGTCGGCGCGGGCGGCGGCTTCAAGCAGACCCTGATCGACGTCGGCGTCGGCCAGGCGGTCAGCGAGTGGTCCGGCAAGTGGCACGTCTCCGCGCTGCTGCTCGGCTGGCTGATCGCGGTGCTGATCCGGCTCGCCACCGGCTCGGCGACGGTCGCCACCATCACCGCCGCGGGCATCGTCGGCCCGCTGGCCGCCGACATGTCGACCAGCCACGCCGCGCTGCTGGTGCTGGCGATCGGCGCCGGGTCGCTGTTCCTGTCGCACGTCAACGACGCCGGTTTCTGGCTGGTGAAGGAGTACTTCGGGATGAGCGTCGGGCAGACGCTGAAGTCCTGGTCGGTGATGGAGACGATCATTTCGGTGGTCGCCATCGCGCTGATCCTGCCGCTCAGCCTGATCATCTGACGACCGGCGACCCCCGCAAGACCGCGACGCCCTCCGGAACTCCCGCTTCTCCCGGAGGGCGTCGCCCTGTCCGCTCAGCCCCGCAGCAACTCCGCGGTGCGCTTGCGCACGTCCTCCCCGTCCAGCCCGCGCACCGTCAGCGTGGTGCGCCGCCGCAGCACGTCGTCCACCGTGTACGCCCACTCCTGCTCGGCCGCGTACACCACCTGCGCCCACACGTCCGGCCCGTCCGGGTGGATCCGCTCGCCCAGCTCGGGGCGCTCGTCGATCAGCCGCGCCACCTGGTAGGACAGCGTGCCGTAGTGGGTGGCCAGGTTGCGGGCCACCAGCGGGTCCAGCCGGCTGCCCGGCTCGCGGTCGGTCAGCAGCCGGCGGGCCACCGCCTGCGGCGAGCCGATCCCCGGCAGCGGGACGGTCGGCGGGATCGGCGAGACGTCCTCGGCCAGGCCCGCGCCCGGGGCGTGCTTGAGCCTCTCCAGCACCACCCGGCCGATGTGCCGGTACGTCGTCCACTTGCCGCCCGCGACCGACAGCATCCCGGCCCGGCCCTCGGTCACCACCGTCTCCCGCTTGGCCGCCGCCGTCCCCCCCGGCCCGCCCGGCAGCACCCGCAGGCCCGCGAAGGCGTACGTGATGTCCTCCCGGCGCAGGTGCTCGCCGCGCACCGCGTGCCCGGCCTCGGCCAGGATCTGGTCGACGTCCGCCTCGGTGGCCCGCACCTCCAGCGGGTCGCCGGCGTACTCCTCGTCGGTGGTGCCGAGCAGGACGTGGTCCTCCCACGGGATCGCGAACGACACCCGGTAGTGGTCGATCGGGATGGTCAGCGCCGCCCGCCACGGCGCCTGCCGGCGCAGCACCACGTGCGCGCCCTTGGACAGCCGGATCGACGGCGCCGCGCCCGCGTGCTCCATCCGCCGCAGGCGGTCCACCCACGGACCGGTGGCGTTCAGCACCAGCCGGGCGTCCACCCCGAACTCGGTGCCGTCCAGGGCGTCGCGCACCTCCGCGCCGGTGACCCGGCCGCGGGTGAAACGCAGCCCCGTCACCTCGGCGTGGTTGAGCGCCACCGCGCCCGCGTCCACCGCCGCCCGCACCGTCATCACGGCCATCCGGGCGTCGTTCATCTGGTGGTCCCCGTACACCGCGACCCGCCGCAGCCCCTCGGTGCGCAGCCCCGGCACGGCGCGCGCCGCCACCGACGGGGAGACCACCCGGCCCAGGCCGTCGCGGAACGCTGACAGCGCCGAGTACAGGAACACCCCCGCGCCGAGCTTCGGCGCCGAGTGCGGGCCGCCCTCGTACACCGGCACGAAGAAGGTCAGCGGGCTGACCAGGTGCGGGGCCACGTCGGTGGCCAGCGCCCGGCGCTCCTTGTGGTTCTCCGCGACCAGCCGCACCGCGCCGGTCTGCAGGTAGCGCAGCCCGCCGTGCACCAGCTTGGACGAGGCCGAGGAGGTGGCGCCCGCGAAGTCCCCGGCCTCCACCATGGCCACCTTCAGCCCGGCCTGGGCGGCGGTCCACGCGGTGGCGGTGCCCAGGATGCCGCCGCCGATCACCAGCAGGTCGTAGCGGGCCCGGCCGAGCAGCTCGCGGGTGGCCGCGCGGGGGGCGAGGCGGCCCGAGGTGCGCTCGGCGCCCAGGGTCGGGACGGGGGCCACGGGGTGAGGGGTGGTTGCCATGGTGTGTGGTGGGCGGCCCGGTGTGCGGCCGGTCCGCTGCTCCTTCCGATCGGTGGGTCCTGACGGGCCTGGCTCAGAGCTCCGACTGCTCGTCCTGGTCGATCCAGCCCATGGTGCGCTCCACGGCCTTCAACCAGTTGCGGTGCTCGCGCTCGCGCGTGTCGGCGGCCATCTTCGGCGTCCACTCGGCGGCCCGGTGCCAGTTCGCCCGCAGCGTCTCCTGGCCGTCCCAGAAGCCGACCGCCAGCCCCGCCGCGTAGGCCGCGCCCAGCGCGGTGGTCTCGGCGACGTACGGGCGCTCGACCGGGACGTCCAGCACGTCCGCGACGCACTGCATCAGCAGGTTGTTGGAGGTCATCCCGCCGTCCACCTTCAACGCGGTCAGCGTGACGCCGGAGTCCTTCTGCATCGCGTCCACCACCTCCCGGGTCTGCCAGGCCGTCGCCTCCAGCACCGCCCGGGCCAGGTGCCCCTTGGTGACGTACCTGGTCAGCCCGGTGATCACGCCGCGCGCGTCGGAGCGCCAGTACGGGGCGAACAGGCCGGAGAACGCGGGCACCACGTAAGCGCCGCCGTTGTCCTCGACGGTGCCCGCCAGGGTCTCGACCTCGGCGGCCGTCGAGATGATCCCGAGCTGGTCGCGCAGCCACTGGACCAGCGAACCGGTCACCGCGATCGACCCCTCCAGGGCGTACACCGGCGGCTGCTCGCCGATCCGGAATCCGACCGTGGTGAGCAGCCCGTGGTACGAGTGGACGACCCTCCCGCCGGTGTTCAGCAGCAGGAAGGTGCCGGTGCCGTACGTCGACTTGGCCTCGCCCTCGGCGAAGCAGGTCTGGCCGAACAGCGCCGCCTGCTGGTCGCCGAGCGCCGCCGCGACCGGCACGCCCGCCAGGTCGCCGACCGCCTCGCCGTACACCTCGGCGGAGGAGCGGATCTCCGGCAGCATCGCCAGCGGGACGCCGATCGACTCGGCGATCCGCTCGTCCCACTCCAGGGTGTGCAGGTTCATCAGCAGGGTGCGGGAGGCGTTGGTGACGTCGGTGACGTGCCGGCCGCCGTTCACGCCGCCGGTCAGGTTCCAGATCAGCCAGCTGTCCATCGTCCCGAACAGCACGTCCCCGGCCTCGGCGCGCTCGCGCAGCCCCTCGACGTGGTCCAGCAGCCAGCGGACCTTCGGCCCGGCGAAGTAGCTGGCCAGCGGCAGGCCGGTCTCCCGGCGGAACCGGTCCTGGCCGACGTTGCGGCCCAGCTCGCGGCAGAGCGCCTCGGTGCGGGTGTCCTGCCAGACGATCGCGTTGTGCACCGGCACGCCGGTGTGCCGGTCCCACAGCACCGTGGTCTCGCGCTGGTTGGTGATGCCCACCGCCCTGACGTCCGCCGCGGTCAGCCCGGCCCGCTCCAGCGCGCCGCGCACCACCGAGCGCACCCTGGTCCAGATCTCCGCCGCGTCGTGCTCCACCCAGCCGGGCTGCGGGAAGACCTGCGAGTGCTCCTGCTGCTCGACGGCGACGATCCGGCCGTCCGCGTCGAACAGGATGCACCGGCTGGACGTGGTGCCCTGGTCGATCGCGGCGATGTGACTGGCAGACATGCGGTACCTCGGCTCGTGGGCGGCAACGGGGCGGGGGTGACCATTCGTCAGTCCCCGCACGCGCGGGTCCGGCAAACCAGGCGGAGCGGTTCACCCGGGGCGGCCGGACGATGTTCGACAATGTCGAACGGCCTTCGGCAGCCAACCGCAGTCGGACGCCCGCCGTCAAGGAGGTGTGACGCAGTCCGCTCACCCCCGCGGGGCTCAGAACCGGTGCGCGCCCAGGTCCCGGGAGATCGCCCGGGCCGCCGTCCGCACCGAGGCCACCAGCGCCGGGCGCACCGCGCCGTCCGGACCGCACACCGTCTCCACCGCGCCCGACACGCACACCGCGCCCACCGGGTTGCGCCGCCGGTCCTGGATCAGCGCCGCCACCGAGGCCACCCCCTCCCAGGTCTCCTCCACCGCGTCCGCCCAGCCGCGCTCGCGCACCAGCGCGCACTGCGCGTCCAGCGCGGCCGGCTCGGTCACCGTCCGGGCCGTGAACGCCTCCCACGGACCGTCGCCCAACTCGCCGCGCGCCACCGGGTCGTACGCCAGCAGCACCTTGCCCAGCGCGGTCGCGTGCAGCGGCTGCATCGACCCGACCTCCAGCACCTGCCGGGAGTCGTCCGGCCGGAACACGTGGTGCACCACCAGCACCCCCCGCTGGTGCAGCACCCCCAGGTACACCGTCTCCCCGGCCGCCCGGGCCAGGTCGTCCGCCCACACCAGCGCCCGGGCCCGCAGCTCGTGCACGTCCAGGTAGCTCTGGCCCAGCCGCAGCAGCTCCGCGCCCAACTGGTACTTGCCGCTCTCCGGGTCCTGCTCGACGAAGCCCTCCTGCTGCAGCGTGCGCAGGATCCCGTGCGCGGTGCCCTTCGCCAGCCCCAGCCCCGTCGCCACCTCCGACAGGCCGAGCCGACGCTCCCCGCCCGCCAGCAGGCGCAGGATCGCGGCCGCCCGCGACAGCGACTGGATCGCACCGGGCACCCGCCACCTCCACTGAACACCGGTCGACCCTGCCGACCACCATGCCGAGAACGGGACGACGCGCCCTCGAAGACCGTACTACCCGGCCGCCCCGTCCCGCCCCCTCCCGTCCCCCGGGCCGCGCCGACCACGCGCCCGGTGGCGCAGCACCACCGGTGGCGGGTCCGCCGCCAGGTCCGCCCGGAACTCCGCGCCGAACGCCGCCGGCCCCTCCGACCGGCCCCTCCGACCGGCCCCTCCGACCGACACCTCCCGCGGCACCCGCTCCGGCCCGCGGCACCCGCTCCGGCCCGCGGCACCCGGCCGGCCGCCGGTCTCGGGCCGGGACGTTCTCGGGCCCGGACATTCTCAGGCCGGGGCGGGCTCCGCCACCCAGCCCGCGACCAGGGCCAGGCCGGTCGGACGGTGCACCGCGAGGAAGGCGAACGGGCGGTCGAAGCGGGCCGTCGCCCGGCGCGAGCGGAAGCGGGAGGGGCCGCCCCCCACCATGCCCCGGGTCATCTCCACCACGGTGACCGCGCTCGCCTCGAAGCCCGCCGCGGAGAACTCCGCCACCGCGGCCTGCTTGGCCCCGCCGACCCGCAGCGGGGTGCTCCGGCTGATCCCCGGGAAGTGGCTGCCCGGCCCGGCGGCCGTACCGAGGCCGAACAGCCCGGCGTGCGCCAGCAGGTCGTGCTCCGACCCCACCCGGAAGGCCACCGTCTCCAGCACGCCCGAGTTCCGCGGTGCCGGGGAGTCCACCGACTCCAGCTCCAGCCCCGGCCACGCCGCCCCGTCCGACAGGCCCGCCACCGGCGTCCGCCGGGCCGCGCCCGACAGCAGCTCGAACCCGGCCGCCACCACCGCGCCCGGCCCGGCCGCCTCCGCGCCGAGCACCAGGTGCACGTCCACCTCGCCCTCGCCCACCACCCGGACCTCCGTCACCGGGCCCGCCGAGGTCTCCGCCACCGCGATCCGCTCGTACAGCTCCGGGCCCGACGCCGTCAGCCGGGTGAACCGTCGCCAGGCCCACGGGCCCCGGTCGGTCCCGGCGCGGGCCGGCCGGAACGGCTTCGCCCACGCGGTGCGCACCGTCAGCGCCGAGGCCAGCACCAGCAGCGCCCCGGACAGCTCCACCGGCATCTGCTCGACCAGGCCGCCGGTCCGCTCCCGCACCCAACCGTCCAGTGCCGCCCGGTCCTTGGCCTCGTCGCCGGTCAACTTCCCCCACATCGAGGCGTCCAGCCGCTCCAGCCAGCCGGGCTCCACCTCGACCCCGTTCGCCGTCCACAGCCCCAACGCCGCCGTACAACCCGGCACTTCGCCCACCCGTGCCAGCAACTCCCGTGCCACTGAAGGGGCCTGTTCGGCCGGGAGGCCCAGCGCGCCGGCCAGTTCGTCGCGGGCCGGACCGTGCGCGCCCGCCGCCAGCAGCGCCAGCAGCGGCCACACCCCGAGCGCCGTCCAGACCTGGCCGGCCGTGCAGTCCAACTCCCGGCCCCAGCGCGCCCCCAGTGCGTTCACCCGCTCGACCGCCACCACGTCCACCGTCGTCCCGTCCCTTTCTGCCGCTGCCTGCGCCGTCCGGCCCGCCATCAGTACCAGACCGGCCGGACGGCGCCCCACCCGATTACCCGCCGGGCCGCTCGTCGGGGCCCGCGTCGGGGCTCCCGTCGACGCCCGCCGTCGCGTGCTCGGCGATCGCCGCGATCGCCGCCGGGCCGACCCGGCAGCAGCCGCCGACCAGCCGGGCCCCGGCCGCCACCCAGGACGCCGCCCGTACGGGGTCGAACGCCGCCGGGCCCGTCCAGCGCCGGGCCGCCGCGTCCCAGCCCTCCCCGCTGTTGGGGTAGGCCACCGCGGGCAGGCCGGTCACCTCCACCGCCAGTGCCACCGCGGCCTCCACCTCCTGCGGCGCACAGCAGTTGACGCCCACCGCCACCGCCTCCGGAACCTCCGACACCAGCGCGAACACCTCCGACAGCGGCTCCCCGCCCCGGGTCCGCCCGTCCGCCGCGCCGAACGAGAACCACACCGGCACCCCCAACCCCCGTACGCACTCCGCCAGTACGGCCGCCTCCAGCAGGTCGGGCACGGTCTCCACCGCCAGCACGTCCGGCCCGGCCGCCGCCAGCACCTCCAGCCGGGGCCGGTGGAACGCCGTCAACTCGGCGGCCGACAGCCCGTAGTGGCCCCGGTACTCCGAACCGTCCGCCCGCACCGCCCCGTACGGACCCACCGACGCAGCCACCCAGCGCGGACGGCCGTCGCCCAGCTCCGCCGCCACCTCCTCGGCGGCCAACCGGGCCACCTCCACGCTCAGCGCCAGCAGCCGGTCCGTCTTCGCCGCGTCCACGCCCCGGCTGGCGAAACCGGTGCGGCTCGCCTGGTAACTCGCCGTGGTCGCCACCTGGGCCCCCGCCAGGAAGTACGCCCGGTGCGCCGCGACCAGCTGCCGGGGTTCGTCCAGCAGCAGTCGGGCCGACCACAGCGCGTCCGACAAGTCACAGCCCTGGGAGGCCAGTTGGTTCGACAGACCGCCGTCGAGTAGCACCGGCCCGGCCGCCATCGCCGAGGCCAGCGCCGGGCCGGAGGGGGAGCCGTCGAAGTCCGTCGCCATCCCTCAAGACTGCACCCGCCACCGGCTCCCGGCGAACCGGGCGGCGGTGGCGAGCGGCGGTGGCGGGTGGTTGGTGGCGGGCAGCGGTCCGGGGTTCGGGGCGCCCGGAGGCCCGGAGGCCCGGAGGCCCGGCTCGGCGTCCCGGCGTCCCGGCGGTCTTCAGGGCGTCTCGGTCGCCACCGGGCGCGAGGTGACCGCGATCCGGTTGTAGGTGTTCACCACGGTCGCCGCCCAGGCCACGAACGCCGCCTCCGGCTCCGACAGCACCGCCTGCGCGGCCCGCCGGGCCCGGGCGCCCTCCGCCCGGTCGGTCAGCCGGGTGACCGCCTCGGCCAGTGCGAGCGCGGCCCGCTCCCGGGGCGAGAACAGCCCGGACTCCCGCCACACCACCAACTCGGCCAGCCGGTCGTCCCGTTCGCCCGCCTTGCGGGCCGAGTCCGTGTGCAGGCCGACGCAGTACACGCAGCCGTTCAGCTGCGAGCAGCGCAGCCGCACCAGCTCCAGCAGCAGCGGGTCCACCCCGGCCGTCGTCGCGGCCTCCTCCACCGCCCCGTGCAGGGCGTGCACGGCGGCGAACGCCTGCGGGCCCAGCTCGATCATCGGCAGCGGCGGGAGCGGGGGGAGGGCGGCGGGCTGGGGGAGCGTCTCGGTCATCCTCCGAGCGTAGGCGCGGCCCGGGGTCCGGCGGGGGGCGGAAACGCGCCCGGTCACCCACTCGGGAGGCCGCTCGCGAAACCGTTGACGGTGTCCCCAAATCGTGGTGCGGGACCTGTGGTTCAAGGGCCGTGCGACTGGCGGGGCGTCAACGAACCGAGCAAGTCACCCGGTTGGCCGCACGTGTGCGATCCGTCGCACAGCGTGCCGGTAGTGTGACGTTCCGTTGCCGCACCGATTGTGTGACGGCTCCTGCGAAAGCACCGCTCGTCGGGCGGCACCCACCGGCCCCGTCCCTGGGACGGCCCTCCCGCCCGCACCAGACCCACACTGGAGAATTCCGCGATGACCACTTCCGTGCAGCTCGACCGGGCCCAGAAGCGCTTCGACCTCTGGGACGTGAACGGCGACGGCCAGATCGACCGTTCCGACTGGCAGGCCGAGGCCCAGCGCATCCTGCAGGCGTTCGGCGAGGCCCCGGTCTCCCCGGCCGGCCGCCAGCTGACCGAGGCTTACCTCGGCATGTGGGGCTTCTTCGCCGACAAGGCCGGCATCGACGAGCAGGACGGCGCGCTCACCCCCGAGCAGTTCAACCACATCGCCGAGGAGCACATCCTGGAGAACGGCGGCGCCGGCTTCGGCCGGGTCGTCAAGCCGACCATCCAGGCGATGGTCGAGCTGGTCGACGTGGACGGCGACGGCCAGGTCAACCCGGCCGAGTTCAAGACCTGGCTGGACGCGATCGGCGTCTCGAACATCGAGCCCGCCGAGGCGTTCCGCCAGATCGACGCCAACGGCGACGGCCAGCTGTCCGTCGAGGAGCTGGTCCAGGCCGTGCGCGCCTACCACCTGGGCGACATCGACGTCCCGCTGCTCGGCCGCTGACCGCGCCCGGCCGCTGACGGCCGGCGAGGTGCACTGACGGCCGAAGGGCCCGGACCGGGGACGGCGCCCCCCGCTCCGGGCCCTTCCGGCCTTCCGGCCTTCCGGCCTTCCGGCCTTCCGGCCTTCCGGCCTTCCGGCCTTCCGGCCTTCCGGCCTTCCGGCCTTCCGGCCTTCCGGCCTTCCGC
>NZ_JBSGET010000020.1:53372-78026 GCF_053603035.1 Kitasatospora sp. NPDC004272
GGTTCCCCGTCAGTCCCCGGCCGGGACGAATCGCACCGGCAGCTCCGGTCGCAGGTCCAGCTTCTCCCCGGTCAGCAGGTGCTCGGCCGCGATCAGCACGTTGTAGTGGTTCGGGAAGTGGCAGGCGTCGAAGCCCAGTACCGTGCCGACCCGGTGCTCGCCGACGAACACCTCGTCGCCCCGGTCCAGCACCCCGGCCACCGCGATCTCCGCGAAGCCCAGGAAGCCGACCCGGTCGATCCGCGCGCCCGCCGCGGTGTCCCGCTGGTCCGTGGTCACCAGCTCGTGCACCTCGCCCGCCCGCACGCACCGGCTGGCGAACGGCTCCAAGCTCATCCCGCGCTCGGTCCGGCTGTGCAGCAGCACCTTCACCAGCGTGCCGGTCACCGTCCGCTTCGGCCCGTTCTCCCGCGGCCCGCTCATCCGCGCGCCCCCGCCCGGGCCGCCGCCTCGGCGCGGTACGCCGCCTCGACCACCCGCAGCGCGTCCACCCCGTCCGGGCCCCGGTCCGGCGCACCGGCGTCCGGGCCGTTCGGGCCGTCCGGACCGTTCGGGCCGCGCCCGCGCAGCAGCCCGGCGAACTCGCCGACGATGCCCTCGTACTCGTGCCACAGCGACTGCTTGAAGCCCTCGTGCCCGGCCAGCAGGTCCGCCCGGAGCACCGTCCCGTCCGCCAACTCCACTGTCACGTCCTTGAGTTCGCCCGGGTACGACCAGTCCAGTTCGATCCGGCCGTGCACCCCGTCCGGGCCCGTCAGCTCCAGGGTCGCGGACCGGTCGACCCCGCCGCCGTCGCGCACCACCTCGGCGCCGAGCAGCTCCATCGGGCCGGCCAGCAACCGCAGCAGGTCGTACGCGTTCGGGCCGTTGTCGGCGACGCAGCCGCCGCCGCAGCGCTCCGGGTCCAGGTACCAGCGGTCCCGGCCGACATGCTCCTCGATCAGCTCGAAGTAGCGGGCCGTCACCGACCGCACGGGGGCCGGGTTCCGGGCGAGCGTGGCGCGGAGCGTCCGCACCGCCGCGTTGTACCGCCGGTGGAACGCGGTGAACAGCGGCACCCGCCGTTCGGCCGCCAGCGCCGCCAGCTCCGCGCCCTCGGCCGCCCGCAGCGCGAGCGGCTTCTCCACGCAGACCGGCAGGCCCGCCCGCAGCGCGTCCCGGCAGATCGCCAGGTGCAGGTCGTTCGGGACGGTCACCACCACGGCGTCCAGCCCGCCCGCGGCCAGCAGCTCCCGGTGGTCGGTGAAGCCGGGCACCCGGCCGTCGAACGGTTCCAGCACGGCGGCGTCCCGGTCGCACACCGCGGCCAGTCGCACGCCCGGCACCCGCTCCAGCGCGCCCAGGTAGAACCGGGAGATCACCCCCAGCCCGATCACGCCGATCCGCAGCTCGCTCACCGCCCGCCCTCCGTTCCGGTGGCCACCACGGCGACCGGGCGGACGCCCGACTCGGCCGCGATGCCCGCCAGTTCGGCCAGCAGCGGGGCGGCCAGCGGCACCCCGTCCCGGTGTGCTTCGGCGGTGCGCCGGGCCTCGTGCCAGCCCGGGTACGCCACCGGTCCCGAACTCCCTTCCGCGGGAGGGCAGTCCAGTACGGTGCCGAACAGGGTCCGGGCGTCCAGCGCGACCTGGCGGGAGTCCCGGAGCGTCGCCGGGGCGATCGCCAGCGCGAACACGCCGATGTCGTCGTCCCGGCCGGACGGCCGCCCGTCGCCCTCCAGCGCCTCCGGCTCCGGCCCCAGGCCCGCGCCCGGCAGCAGCGCCGCCAGCACCTCCACCATCAGCCCCAGCCCGAAGCCCTTGAACTCGCCGCCCGCACCGGCCCCCAGCCACAGCAGGTGCGCCTCGCCCCGGTCGAACGCCCCCGGGTCGGTCACCGGCTCCCCGTCCGGCCCGGCCAGCCACCCCGGCGGGATCGACCGGCCCGCCCGCTCGGCCGCCCGGACCCGGCCGGTCGGCACCGCGGTGGTGCTCATGTCCAGGACGTACGGCGGCAGTTCGCCCGCGGGGGCGGCCACGCTCCACGGGTTCGTCCCCAGCAGGGCCACCGCCCCGCCCGGCGGCCGGGCGATCCGCTGACGGCCGCAGTTCGACGCCAGCAGCCCGATCATCCCGCGATCGGTGACCCGCGCCGCGTGGTGGCCCGCGCACCCGAAGTGGGTGGCCCGGCGCACCGACACCAGCCCGATCCCGTACCGTTCGGCCCGTTCCGCCGCCAGCTCCATCGCGGCCCCGGCCTGCCACAGCCCGAGCGCCCCGGCCGCGTCGACCAGCACCGCCGCCCCGCGGTCGGCCAGCACCACCGGTTCCGCCAACGGATCGGCCCGGCCCTCGGCCAGCAGCGGCAGGTAGAGCCGGCCCAGGTTGGCCAGCCCGTGCGAGTCCATCCCGGCGGCGTCGCCGTAGCACAGCGCCTCCGCCGCCTCCCGGGCCCGCTCGGGCGGCAGCCGGTGCGCGGCGAACACCTCGGTGGTGAAACGGATCAGATCGGCGTACGGGACGCGGACGGTGCCGGTGGCACTGGGCGCGGACGCCACGGTGGTCACGGGGAACAGCCTCCAGTCGGGGTCATGCGGACGGTCGGGGTCATGCGGAACGAAGGACCAGCGGGAGCGAGGGGTCAGCGGCGGGCGAAGGCCACCAGCAGCCGGGCCACCGCCGAGGCGAAGGCGTCGAGTTGGGCGGCCTCGGCGAACTCGCCCGCCGCGTGCGCCCGGTTGGCACCGAGCTCGCCTGGGCCGAGCACCACGGTGAACGCGTCGTCCGGCAGGCCGGCGGTCCAGATCGCGTCGCAGGTGAACGCCGGTTCCGCGTCCGGCACCCGGGCGATCCCGGCCCGCCGGGTGAGCAGGTCTTCGAAGTCCGGGTGCCGGTTGTCCAGGACGGGCAGGCCGCGCTTGGGCCAGTCCAGCCGGGTGATCCGTTCGCAGTCGGCGGCGGTGCGGGCGAACTCCGGCAGCCCGCCGAAGTCCCGGCGGAACCCCGCCAGCCCGGAACGGACCGCGGCCGCCACCCGCTCCTCCGCCCGGCGGCCCGAACCCGCGTCCCGGTAGGGGAGGTTGAGCAGCAGTTCGCCGCTGCCGTAGACCCGGTTGTGCAGCGGGCCGGTGCCCATCCCGGCCACGCAGACCGGGTCGCGCGGACCGGCCGCGGCGCCCAACTCCCGGGCCAGGTGCTGGGCGAGGAAGCCGAGCAGCACCGTCGCGTTGTGGCCCGCGCCCGGGCAGTCGTCGATCGCGTCCTCGCCGCGCACCCGCAGCCGGGCGGTGGCGGCGGCCGTCGCCCGGGGCAGGTAGCGCAGGCCGGTCGGCTCGCAGAACACGTTCAGCGCGCCCGTGTACCCGGCCTCGACCAGCGGACGGGTGCCGAACACGCCCATCGCGCCGCCCTCCTCGCCGGACACCGCCTGCACCAGCACCGCGACCTCCCGCCCCACCCGGGGCTCCGCCGCCACCGCCGCCCGCACCCCGGCCAGCAGCGCCACCGCCGGGCCCTTGGCGTCGATCGCCCCCCTCCCGGTGAACCGCCGCCCGTCGAAGCCCACCGGCTCCGCCCCGGCCACGGTGTCCAGGTGCACGTTGAACATCACCGTCGCTGCCCGCGGCAGCTCCGGCCCCAGCCGCAGCACCAGGCTCGGCTGGCCGGCCAGGAACCCCGGAACTTCGTCGACCGCCCGCCGTACCGTCAACGGCACGTCCGCACGGTCGAGTTCGGCCGCTGCGGGCGCACCTCGGTACACCTCCACCAGCCCGATCCGACCTCCGGCCCGGGCGTACACCTCCAACGCCTCGGCCTGCAGCGGCGGCGGCGCGCCCGGGCCGGTCTCCAACGGCCCGGCGGTGGGCAGGCGTAGCAGATCGAGCAGCAACTCCCGTTCTTCCGAGAAGAGTTCGGCCACCACCGGAACGGTCTCAGTGAGCATCGGACGCCACCTCCGCCACCCGGTCCGCCTGCCGGGGCAGCGGCGCCTCCCAGGCCAGGCCGCCCGGGACGAGCCGCCAGCCGGGGGAGTGCGGCAGTACCTCGCGCTCGACCAGGGCGGTCAACGCCCGCCCGGCGGCGACGAATCCGCTGTCGGCGCGGCCGTCCGCCGCCAGGCCCTCGTGCGGCCGGGTGGCCAGGTGCGGCTCCAGCGACCAGCCGCCGCGCCAGCCGCGCGCGGTCAACAGCCGCAGGGACTCGGCGAGTCGAGCCTCGCCCTCGCCCGGCAGCACGTACCGGGTGTGCTCGCCGCCGCCGACCGCGTCCTTGATGTGCACGTGGTCGACGTGCTCGATGCTCCGGCGCAGCAGTTCGAACCCGTCGTAGCCGTACGGGACGCCGTTGCCGGTGTCGTGCAGCAGTCGCAGTCCGGAGTTGTCCACCGAGGCCATCAGATCGAGCGTGTTCTCGATCGAACTCCCGCCCCAGCCCGCGCAGTTCTCGTGCAGCGCGACCTGGTTGCCGCGCTGCGCGCCGATCGCGAAGAAGCGCATCCGCTCCAGTGCGAGCCGGCGCCACTCGGCCTCCGGCAGGCCGGTGCCGTTGGGGTAGGACATGATCCGGATCCGGTTGGTGCCGAGCACTTCGGCCCGGGAGGAGAGCCGGCCGAGTTCCATGACGTCCGCCGTGAGGTCGCCGGTGATGTCGGAGGCCCAGTTGCCGACCCGGGAGGCGATGCCGGAGACCCGGATGCCGTGCCGCTTCAGGGTGGTGGCGATGGCCTTGACCTGCCGGTGGTCGAGGTCGGCGATCCAGACCCCGTCCACCGTGCGCAACTCCAGCTCGCTCCAGCCGAGTTGCTCCAGGGCGTCGATCTGCCCGGCCAGGTCGGGGGCGGCCTCGTCGCCGATGCCGCCGAACCGGATCGCGGGCCGCCGGGCCACCGGCGTCCGGTTCGCCCGCCGGTGCCGGGCCCGCCCGCCCTTGCGCAGGGCGCTCACCGGGCCGACGCCGTTCGCAGCGCGCCGCCGGGCACGGGCCGCGCCGCGATCGCCTTGGCCCGGTCGAGCAGGCGCACCACCTGGGCGTTGACCTCCAGGTCGGGGTGCGGCCCGCGCCGTCCGCCGTCCGCCGCGTAGTAGCGGTAGGTGTGCTCCAGGAAGCCGCCGAGCGCGTCGTCGTGCAGCAGTTCGGTGCTCTCGCCGTGGCGGTCGATGACGGTCAGCCGGGCGTACGCGTCGGCCTCGCTGCCCGGGAAGTGCCCGATCAGGGTGCCGTGCGCGAGTTCCAGGGTGACCCGGCGCTCGCGCACCGGCGAGGTGAGGTCGGAGCGGATCCGGGTCCACGTCCCGCTGTCGTGCTGGAGGTTGAGCCAGGCGGTGCCGAGCCGGGGCAGCACCCGCCCGCCGACCGCCATGTCGGTGCCGCCCGCCCCGGTCACCCGGCCGGGCCCGGCCAGCGCCAGGCACAGGCCCAGCGAGTGCGGCAGTTCGACGTCGAACGCGGTGGGGTGCCCGTCCCCGGCCAGCGTGCGGGAGAACCGCGGCTTGCGCTGCACGACGTGGATGGTGCGCAGCGGCCCGTACGCGTCCCGGGCGAGCAGCGCGCGCAGCCGGTCGGTCAGCCGGCTGCCCAGCCACTGGGCGACCACCGCCAGGTCCAGCCCGTACCGGTCGCGCAGCGCGAGCAGCTCGTCCAGGCCGCGGCTGTCGGCGGCCACCGGCTTCTCCAGCAGCACCCGCCGGTAGCCGAGCCGTCCGAGCGTCTCCAGGGCGGCGGTCCGCTCGGTGGGCGGGGTGCACAGGTGGACGACGGTGCGGGCCGGGTCGAGCAGCCGGGGCGCCTCGGCCAGGGTGGTCGGGCGCAGGTCGCGGGCGGCCGCGGGTCGGCGGTGCGGGTCGGCGGCCAGCACCGGCCCGGCCGCGAACAGGTGCGAGGTGCCGGGGTCCGCGCGCAGCCGGCGCAGCACCGGGAGGTGGAGGCCGTGCCCGGCCCGTCCCATTCCGACGAGTAAGGTCCCGAGTCCGTTCGACATGGCGAAACGTCATTCCTTCCGCGTCGCGGTATTGCTTCGTCCGGTATTCAAGCAGTACTTCGGCAGCGATCCGATCGGGCGTCAAATCCCTTACTTGGAAGGCCATTCGAAGGAGTGAAACGGCCCGACCCGCCAGGTCGACCGGGGGTCGGGGGCATAGATTCGAGGGCGGGGCTTTTCCGCCCGACCAATCCATACAATCCGATGAGAGTTTCATGGGTGCCACTACCTCTCCGGGTGTTCCCTTCTTCACCCAGGCCGCGACCTTCGAATCCCTCTGGCCCACCACCCGGCGCCACCTGGACGAACTGATGGACCGCGGCAAGTACTCGCACGGCCCCAAGGTCGAGGAGTTCGAGACCGCCCTCGCCGCCTGGACCGGCGCCCGGCACGTGATCGGCGTCAACAGCGGCACCGACGCCCTGGTCCTGCTGCTGCGCGCCGCCGGACTGCGCCCCGGCGACGAAGTGGTCGTCCCCGCCTACACCTTCGTCGCCTCCGCCACCTCGGTGGTGCTGGCCGGCGGCCGTCCGGTCTTCGCCGACATCGACCCGCTCACCTACGCCCTCGACCCGGCGAGCGTCGAAGCCGTCCGCACCGACCGCACCCGGATGGTCATGCCCGTCCACCTGTTCCACCAACTCGCCGACCTGGCAGCCCTGCTGGCCGTCGCCGACCGGCACGGCCTGACCGTCGTCGAGGACAGCGCCGAGGCGTTCGGCATGCGCTGGAACGGCCGCCACGCCGGACTGCACGGCGCGGGCGGCGTGCTCTCCTTCTTCCCCACCAAGACCCTCGGCGCCCTCGGCGACGCCGGCGCCGTCCTCACCGACGACCCCGCCCTCGCCGAAGCCGTCTCCGCGATGCGCCACCACGGCCGCACCGGCCGCACCCTCGACGACTTCCCCACCATCAACCGCCCCACCGAACTCCTCGGCACCAACAGCAAGATGGACGACGTCCAGGCCGCCGTCCTGCTCGCCAAACTCGGTCGCGCCGACCGGGACATCGCCCGCCGCGCCCACCTCGCCGCCGCCTACGCCGAACGGCTGGCCGGCACCCCCGGGCTCACCCTGCCCACCGTCGTCCCGCGCGCCGCCGCCACCAACCCCGTCTGGTACGTCTACCTGATCGAGTCCGACCACCGCGACGAACTCGCCGCCCACCTCGCCCGGCACGGCGTCCAGACCGAGACCTACTACCCGACGCCGCTCCACCTCCAGCCCTGCTTCGCCGAACTCGGCCACCGGCGCGGCGAGTTCCCGCACGCCGAAGCCGCCTGCGACCGCGCCCTCGCGCTGCCGCTCTACCCCGACCTCGCCGACCACGAACTGGACCTGGTCAGCGACCTGGTCCGCGACTTCCAGTACGGAAAGCAGCGGTGACCCGCCGATGACCACGACCACCGCCGCCACCACCGTTCCGTTCTTCCCGCCCGACCTCTTCGAGGACGACCGCGACCTGCTGCTCGACACCGTCCGGGACGTCGCCACCGACCCCGCCCAGCGCTTCATCCTCGGCGAACGCACCGCCCGCTTCGAGGAGTTGCTGCGCACCGACCTCGGCGCCGGGGACGTCATCGCCTGCGGCAGCGGCACCACCGCCCTCACCCTGATCCTGCGCGCCGCGGGCATCACCGCCGGCGACGAGGTGATCGTCCCCGCCTTCGGCTGCGCCCCGCTCGCCAACACCGTCCTCGGCGTCGGCGCCGCCCCCGTCTTCGCCGACGTCGACCCGCACACCCTGGTCATCGACCCCGACGCGGCCGAAGCCCTGATCACCCCCCGCACCAAGGCGCTGATGCCCGCCCACATGTTCTCCGTGATGGCCGACATGCCGCGCCTGCGCGCCCTCGCCACCCGGCACGGCCTGCGCCTGATCGAGGACTCCGCGGTCGCCCAGGGCGCCGTCCTGGACGGCCGCCCGGCCGGTACCTGGGGCGACGCCGGCGTCTTCTCCTTCGTCCAGGTGAAGTCCTTCGGCGGCCCCGGCGAAGGCGGCGTCGTGGTCACCGACGACCCCGAACTCGCCCGCACCGTACGGATGCTGCGCAACCACGGCCAGGACGGCACGCACCGCTTCCGGCACCACCTGATCGGCCTGAACAGCCGCTTCGACGAGATCCTCGCCGCCTTCCAACTGCGCCGCCACCCCGGCCTGGCCCGCCGGCTGGCCCGCCGCGCCGAGATCGCCGCCCACTACACCGAACGCTTCACCCCGCTCGCCGCGCACGGCGTCCTGCCGCCCCCGCCCGGCACCAACGGCCGCTGCTACTACGTCTACACGCTGCTCGCCGAACGCCGCGACGACCTCAAGCGGCACCTCGCCGCGCACGGCGTCGACAGCCACGTCTACTACCCGCAGCCGCTGCCCCACCAGCCCGCCTTCGCCCACGCGGCCGCCCCCGACGGCCACTGGCCGAACGCCGAACGAGCGGCCCGGCAGTGCCTCTCGCTGCCGGTCCACCCGCACCTGACGGACGCCCAGGTCGAGCGGATCACCGAGGCCGTCCTCACCTTCCCGACCTGATCCCGCCGGTGGGCGCCCCGCCTCCGGCCGGAGAACGGGGCGCCCACCGAAGGCGGTTCAGCCCGCCGCCGGGGCAGTTCGGCCCGCCGCCCCCAACAGCGGCACCGCCCCGCCCGCCCGTACGGCCGCCGCCGCCAGCTCGGCGACCACCCGCCGGTCCGGCTTCCCCGACCCGCCCAGCGGCATCCGCTCCAGCAACAGCAGCCGCTCCGGCAGCTTGTACCGCTCCAGGCCGCACAACTCGGCCAGGAACAGCGTCAGTTCGGCGAGCGTCAGCTCCGCCCCGCGCGGCACCGCGCAGACGCACATCCGCTCGCCGAGGTCCGGATCCGGCACCGGCACGCACACCGCCTCCGCCACCTCCGGATGCCCCTCCAGCAGCCGTTCCACCTCCGCCGTGGAGATCGACACCCCGCCCCGGTTCACCATCTGCTTGATCCGGGCCAGCACCCGCAGCGACCCGTCCGCCTCCAGCACCCCCCGGTCGCCGGACCGCACCCAGCCCCCGTCCACCCGCAGCCGGTCGTCCAACTCCGGTGCCCCGACGTGGCACAGCGGCGACATCGGCCCCCGTGCCTGCAGTTCGCCCGGCACCCCCGCCGGCACCGGCCGACCGTCCGGCCCGCACACCCGGAACTCCGCGACCCGCGGATCCGGCCGCCCCACCCGCAGCACGTCACCGTCCGGATCCGTCCGCCGCGCATGGCAGTTGAGCCCGTCACTGGCCCCGTACACGTTCACCACCGGACAGCCGAACCGCCGCAGCGCCGCCGCCAGCACCGCCGGGGACAGCGCCGCCGCACTCGACACCACCGCCTGCAGCGAAGACAAGTCCTCACCCGGCAGCGGCAGTTGCTCCGCCATCCGGCGCAGCATGGTGGGCACCGCCGCCAGGTGCGTCGGCCGCCACCGCCCCACCGCGGCCAGCGCCCCCACCGGATCGAACCGCTCCCCGCCCGGCGGCAGCAGCACCGTCGCCCCGCACCGCACTAGCGCCACCACCGCCAGCGACCCGTACGCCGTCGCCGGACTCACCAGCAGCAGCACCCGCGGCGGCGCACCGTCCGCCGTCTCCAACACCCGCTCCACGTACCGCCCGCGCCCGCCCGCCAGCGCGTCGTGCGAGTACGCGACCAGCTTCGGCGCGGCCTCCGAACCCGAGGAGACCAGGATCCGGGCCGGCGCTCCCGCGTCCACCACCGCGGGCTCCCACCCCGCCCGCTCCGGCCACGGCTCCCCGTCCAGCACCACCACCTCGTGCAGGTCCGGCAGTTCCGGCCGCAACCCGTCCGCCAGCGCCTTCCACTCCGGCACCGTCACCACCGCGTCCACCCGGGCCGTCCCCCACACCGCCAGCAGGTCCCGCCGCCCGTGCCCCGGCGTGCACGGCAGCACCACCGCGCCCAGCGCCGCCACCGCCAGGTCCACCGCCAGGGCCCGCCGGTCCGCCGGCACCCGCACCCCCACCACCGATCCCGGCCGCACCCCCCGCGCCGCCAGCCCCGCCGCCAACCCCCGCACCCACCGCCCCAGTTCCGCGTACGAGCACTCGCCGTCTCCGTCCACCAGGGCCACCCGCTCGCCGTGCCCCGCCACCCGCTCCGCGAACAACTCGTACAACCCCCTCCCCGCGCACCACCCCTGCGCCACCCACCGCTCCCGCAACCCCCGCTCCACCCGGTCCGGGAACTCCAGACCGGCCACCGAAACCCACGTCACGCCCACCACTCCCGTTCACGTTGCGAACCACTCGACCCCCCCGGACCACTCGAACCCCCCCGAACCCCCCGAGCCCCCTCGGACCACCCGAATCCCCCGGACTACCCGAACTCCCAGGGCGCGCGGACGAACGCGCACCCGTCCGGGCCGAACTCCAGCACCGCCGCCACCCGCGGATCGCGCGCCAGGATCGCCAGGTCCGTGCACGCCTCCACGCCGGCCGGCCCGCCGCCCGCACTCGGCGCCCCGCACAGCAGCCGGGCCGCCGACAGCAGCGAGGACTCCACCCGCTGCGCCCGCCCGGTCCGCTCCCGGGCCTCCAGCCCGGCCACCGCCCCCGCCGCGCAGACCAGACCGCCCAGCACGTCGCAGACCGTCAGCAGGGTCGGGCGCGGCGGCTCCCCGGCCGGGGCGAGCAGCGCGGCCAGCCCGGAGTGCGCCTGCACCGGGTAGTCGGTGCTCAGCCCGGGCCCGCCGCCGCTGGCCTGTACGTACACCAGCCCGGGGCGCAGCGCGGCGACCGCCTCGGCGTCCAGCCCGAGCCCGGCCACCTTCGCGGGCGCCAGACTGTGCAGCAGGACGTCCGCCCGGCCGATCAACTCCCTTACGGCGGACCGACCTTCCGCGCTCCGCAGGTCCGCCTCCAGCACCCCCTTGCCGCGGTTGAGCGCCGCGAACCGTGCCGACACCGCCGCCCCGCCGACCTCGGCCACCGGCGGCACGCCGCGCAGCGGGTCCCCGCCCGGCGGTTCGACCCGCACCACGTCGGCCCCGAGCAGCGCCAACACCCGCCCGGCCAGCGGCCCCTGCACCCGCCGGGAGATCTCCACCACCGTCACGCCGTGCAACGGGCCCGCCCCGGAACCGGGGCCGCCCCCGCACGCCGGGGCCGGTCCGCCCGCCCGCAGCCGCCACGGCATCCCGCCCAGCACGGCCGGCCGCTCCGCCACCACCGTCAGCTCCACCCCGCACTCGGCCGCCAGCCGCGCCAGCCGGGGGTGCCCGGCCGCCCGCACCGCCGCGAACAGCTCCGGCGGCAGCGGACAGACCGCCGTCCCGTACCGGGCCTGGAACGCCGGCCAGGCCCGCCCCACCACCCGCCGCTCGACGCCCAGTTCGGACCAGAACCGCAGCCAGCCGTCCGGCTCCAGCGCCTCCAGCTCGAACCGCACCCCGTCCGCCGAAGCGAACGGCGGCCCGCCCGTCCCGCCCGGCTCCACCCACCCCTGCTCCGGCGCGGTCGCCGCCGCCAGGTACTGCGACAGCCCGAGCAGCGCGGCCTGCGCCACCGACACCCCCACCTCGCGGTACGCCGCCCCCGACCGCCGGGCCCGCAGCGCGGCCAGCGCCCCGGTCGCCCCCAGCACCCCGGCCGCCACCGACGCGAAGTCCACCCCGAGCGGCACCGGCCCCCCGTACCGCCGCCCGTGCACGTGCGCCACCCCGCACGCCGCCTGCACGTCCGCCTCACTGCCCACCGGCAGCCCCGACGGCCCGCCCCAGGACACCCGGCACGCCAACTCGCCGCCGACCTCCAGCACTTCCCCCTCCCGCACTCCCACCCCGGAGGCCCGCAGCAGCCCGGTCAGCACCTCCTCCGCCACCCGCGGCCGCACCCCGAGCAGCAGGCCCGCGCCGGGCGTCACGGCCGCCGCCCGCGCACCGCGTACACCACGTTCGAGCAGGCCAGGAACCGCGGATCGGCGAACAGCCCCCGCAGCTCGGCGAGTTCGTCCTCGGTCAGCCCCTCCCGGAGCAGCGCCTCCCGCAGGTGCCAGGTGTTGTGCAGCTGCATCTCCCGCTGCGGGGTGCCGGGGGCCAGCAGGTCGATCCGCACCTGCGCCGCCACCCCGGTGAACCCGGCCCCGGTCAGGGCGCCGGCGCACTCCCGGCCCCAGCCCTGGTGCGAGCCGCGGGTCCGGAAGGCCCGCAACTTCGCCTGCTGGTAACGCTCGTACAGCTCCCGGGCCCGCCCGTCCGGGGCGGTGAGCACCGGCGCGTACTCGGCGTCGAACTCCAGCAGGTGCAGCACCCCGCCGGGCCGCAGCGCGGCGAACAGCCGCGCCAGCACCGCCTCCCGCTCCGGCAGGTGGGACAGCACCAGCCGCACGTGCACCAGGTCGAAGGCGGCCTCCGGCAGTTCGTCCCGCACCACGTCGTGCTGCCGCACCGTCAGCCCGGGCCGCCCGGGCACCGGCAGCGGCACCAGGTCGGTCGCCAGCACCGAGCCCCCGGGCGCCACCCGGTCGGCCAGCCAGAGCGCGACGCTCCCGGCCCCGGTGCCCACGTCCAGGCAGCGCATCCCCGGCCCGACCCCGCCCGCCCGCAGCGCGCCGAGACTGATCGGGTCGAGCCAGGCCGCCAGGCACCGGTGCTGCCCGGCGGCGTGCGCGCTCCCGTTGTCGAACAGGTACGACACCGACTCCCGCACCGCGCCCGCCGCCCGCACCGCGCCCGCCATCAGGTCTGCCCCAGGACGGCCGGAGCGACCGGGGTGCCCGGAGCGATCGGGGTGCCCGGAGCGGCCGCGTGCGCCAGCACCCGCCGCGCCGCCAGCTTCCCCGAGCGCACCGCCCCCTCGCTGCTCGGCCGCAGCATCACCCAGTCCCCGGCGTACTCGACCGCCCGGGTCGGCCGGGCCAGGAACGCGGCCCGCTCCCGGACCGCCGCCGGGGCGCCCTGCGGCAGCCCGAGCGGGAAGCGGAGCACCAGCGTCCGGAGGGTGGCAGCCCGCAGGCCGGGCAGGAAGCGTTCGGCCTCGGTGCAGACCGTCTCCACCACCTGCTCGTCCGGCCGGTCCAGCAGCCCGGGGGAGGCCCACGGCGAGACGAACACGTTGACCAGCCCCTTGCCCGCGGGGGCCCGCCCCGCCGCCTTCAGGTGGTCGAGGACCAGCCCGGTGCACACCCGGCTCTCGCTCTCCGGCACCGACAGCGCGTAGCTCGGCGCCCCGGTCGGGCTGGGCAGCGGCCGGTCCAGCAGGCAGGCGACCTTGAGCATCGGCGCGTACGTGCCGGCCGCCAGGTACGGCCGCTCCGCGGCGGGGAGGTCGTCGCCGCGCAGTTCCAGGGCGAGCGGCGCGGGCACCGCGAGCACCGCCTGCCGGGCCCGCACCCGGCTCCGGTCCGCGAACTCCAGCAGCACGCCGTCCGCCTCCTCGCGGACGGCGGTCACCGGGCGGCCCGTCTCGACCGGCAGCCGTTCGGCCAGTCGGCGGGCCAGCGTGTCCATCCCGTCCCGGTAGGTCATCCAGCGTGCCCCGGCCCCGCCGACCGACAGCAGGGTGGCGACCATGGGGGCGACGGCGGAGCTGTCCGGCCGCCAGCCGAAGCAGTGGCCGGCGAGCGGCTGGAGCATCGCGGCGAGCAGTTCCTCCCGTCCGGCCGATCCGGCGCAGAACTCGCTCAGCGTGGCGTCCCCGCTGGGTGCGGTCTCCGGCCGGTCCGGGTCGAACCCCCGCCAGGCGGTGGCGAGTTCGGCGGTGAAGCGGAGCCAGGCCCAGCGGCCCCGCCAGGACAGTCCGGCGCCGGTCAGCAGCCCCTTGGGGTGGCCGAGGTGGGCGTGCGCCCGCCCGTTCCGCCAGAGCGCGAACCCGGGCTCGACGACCGGGACGTCGGCCTCCGGCAGGCCCACCGCCCGGATCAGCTCCCAGGTGGCCTCGTACCCGGCGCCCGCGATGGTCTCGGCGCCCTCGTCCAGCAGCCACCCGTCCACCCGGCTGGCGGCCATCCGCCCGCCGACCCGGTCGGCGCCCTCGTAGACCCGCACCGACCGCCCGGCCGCAGCCAGGTGGTGCGCGGCGGCCAGCCCCGCGATCCCGGCGCCGACCACCGCGACGTCGACCTCCACGTCCGAAGTCACCTCAACCCACCTCCACCGAAAGCCACCTCCACCGAAAGGGAGTTCACGTCCACAGCCCGGTCCCGATCCGGGCGCTCCCGGCCAGCACCCGGTCCCGCAGTTCGTGCCGCCGGACCTTCCCGGTGGCCGTCCGCGGCACCTCGTCCCAGCCGACCACCAGCGGTTCGGCCAGCGGCGGCAGGTCCCGCACCGCAGCCCGCCAGCGCGCCGGGTCGAGCCCGCCGCCGGAGGTGACCAGCACCGGTTGCGGGCGGCCGTCGGCGACCGAGAGCAGCACGGCCTCCTCGACGTCCGGCAGCCGTTCGTGCAGCACGTCCTCGATCTCGACGCAGCTCATCCCGGGCACCATGTCGACCTCCCGGTCGAGCACGAAGACCCGGCCGTCACGGCTCCTGCTCCCGAGGTCGCCGGTGTTGAACCAGCCGCGGTCGAGCTTGCGCCCCCAGCGCTCCGGCTCGTCCAGGTAGCCCAGGCAGAGCGCCCCGGTGCGGGCGTACAGCATCCCGGTCTCGCCGGGGCGCACGGTCCGGCCGGGCCGGGCGGGGTCGGCGACCTTCACCCGCACCCAGCCGGGCACCGGGCGCCCCAGGTCGCGGGTGGTCGGGTGCCGGTCGCCGGCCGCGGCCAGCGCGCCCCGGGTCAGGAAGCGGAAGCTCAGCGGCCCGGTCTCGCTCTGCCCCCAGCCCTGCATCCACAGCGGGCGCCGCCGCCGGGTGGCGTCCAGGAAGGTCCGCACGGTCGGCGGGTGCATCGCGTCGAAGGTCGAGATGAACAGCCGCACGTCCCGGAACGGGTTGGCCGCCGGGGCCGAGCCGGCCAGCGGCTGCCAGCGCACGTAGCTGGACGGCAGTGCCTCCAGGACGGTCGGCGGGTGGCTGCGCAGCAGCGCGGCGGCCGTCGCCGGGTCCGAGTCGGGCAGCAGCGCCACCGTCCGCGGCGCGCGCCAGAACGCGCTGACGGTCCAGGTCAGCGCCCGCCCGTGGGCGAAGGAGATCGCGCTGGCCACGGTGTCCTCGCGGCGCACCGACAGCACCGGCCAGGGCCGCGCCTCGAACGCGGACAGCCGCCGGATCAGCGTCCGGGTGGAGTGCACCACCAGCTTGGGGACGCCGGTGGTGCCGGAGGTGTGGATGACGGCCAGCGGCTCGTCCTCGCCGCGGGTGCGCACCCCGGGCACCGGGCCGCCGCGCAGCTCGTCCACCGCCGCCGCGCCCTCCCACCCGCCGTCCAGGCAGACCGTCCGCCCGGCCAGCGCGGTCAGCTCGACCCCGGCGGCCCGCGCCCCGCCGAGCACGTCCCGCTGGGTGACCAGCACGTCCGGCCGCAGCCGCCGCAGCAGCGCGCCCAGCGCGTCCGGCGGCACCCGGTCCGACAGCAGCGCGGGCACCGCCCCGATCCGGGCCGCCGCGCAGGCCAGCAGCACGTAGTCCCAGTGGTTGCGCTTGACCACCGCCACCGAGGACCCGGGCCCGGCCCCGGCGGCCGCCAGCCAGGCCGCGGTCTCCCGCACCAGCTCGGCCAGCTGCGCGGTGTCGTACGCGGTGCCGCGCTCCGGCGCCAGGTCCAGCGGACGGCCCAACTGCACGTCCACCGAAGGGCGTTGCTCGGCCAGCGTGTCGAACAGCGGTCCGAGGTCGAGCGGCAGCCGCCCGAACGCCGCCCCGCGCCCGGTCACAGCGTGCCGCCGAACACCACGAGGGCCAGGTCGGTGCCGACCAGCAGCGCGCAGCACACCCGGTGCAGCCGGATGCCGAGCCGGCGGGCGAGCAGGATCTCGCCGCGCACGAACCCGAGCACCCACTGCCGGGCCCGCAGCGCGACCACCGGCGCCATCACCAGCGGGAACCACCAGGGCGCGAACCCGGCCACCGCCGAGCCCACCAGCAGCACCGCCTCCAGCGCCGAGCACCCGGCCACGAACGCCGCGTTGCCGCGCGGGGACAGCAGCACCGCGGCGGTCTTCCGCCCCACCGCCCGGTCGCCGGCGATGTCGTTGGTGTTGGAGTACACGCCGAACAGCAGCGGGCCCAGCCCGAACACCAGCGCCTGCACCACCGCGAAGCCGTCGGCCCGCCCGGTCAGCAGCCCGTACAGCGGCAGCACGAAGAACCAGCCGAGCGCGGCGAGGAACAGCTCCTGGAAACCGTTGTAGCTGATCCGCAGCCACCAGGTGTACTGGAACCCGAACACGGCCAGCGCCGCCGTCCCGGCCACCGCCCACCCGGGCCGGGCCGGGGCCACCGCGACGGCCGCCGCCCAGCACAGCGCGCACGCCGCGACGGCCGCCCAGCCGAACCTGACCGCCTGGCGCTCGGTCAGGGTGCCCGCCACCAGCGGCTTGCGGGCCAGCCGCCGGGCCGGCGCGTCCGGCCCGTAGTTCACCGCGTCGCTGCCGTCCCGGTACCCGGTGACGTCGTCGAAGGTGCACATGGCCGCGCTCATCGCGACCTCGCCGCCCAGGAACAGCACCAGCACCGCCACCCCCGTCCCGGCGCCCACCCCGGCCCCGGAGGCCAGCACCAGCGCGGCCACCAGCGGGACGCTCAGGTAGTAGTCCCAGATGTCGAGCTTGGCGAGCCGGGCGTACGCCCGCCAGGGGACCGGGGCCGCCTCGGGGGCAGCGGGAAGGGCGACGTGCTCCACGGGAACGCAGTCCTCTCGACGGCGGCCGCAACCCGGGACGCGACTGCCGCGGGGGGCCGGAGACAACGGGCCGACCGCGCTGACGGTGCGCCAATTCGTCACGACGGACGAGGAGTCGGCGGTCGCCATCATGGCACAGGGTGACCGTTCGGACGCATTCCTGTGATCAGCGAAAAAGCGGGCGATCGGCTTTTCCGCCGACCGCCCGGGCGATCGTCCGACCGCTTTCCGGTGACCCCGCCCTACGCGGAGAAGCTCCCCGCCCCACCCGGCACGTGCGTCCCGTAACCCGGCTGCACCACCACCGACGGGCCCAGGCAGAACGGGTTCCCGTAGACCTTCACCGGACGATCCGTCTGGTTGGTCAACACGTGTGCCAAAGTGGGGAGTTGCTGACATCCGACCGGTTCGCGGTAGACGTCCAGCGGCTGCGCCTCGGTCGAGAACACCACCACGTCACCGCTCGCCGCGCGCGTCACCGCGGGGGCCGGAGCCGCCAGCCCCAGCACCGAACCCGCCGCCAGCAGGGAAACCAGAATCGCTCGCACAGTCATCCTTCACGACATTCGACTCCCGTGTCCGTCACGGGACTTCACCATCGCTATCGTGCGCACACGGCTGAACTCCAATCCCGCCCGCCGAATTCACCCGTCCGGCCGGGTTCCGCCGGGACGGCCGCCCCCGCGGACCCGCCGCCGCCCACCCCTGACCCGGCCCCGGCCGATCCCCGCCCGCCCGTCACCCGCCCGGACTACCATCGCCCCCATGACGACCGCGCCGCCCGCCCGCCCCGCACCCTTCGGCCCGCACACCCACTGCCACTGGTGCGGAGCCTCCTACCCGGCCGGCACCGAGGGCTGGCCGCGCACCTGCCCCGGCTGCGGCGAGATCAGCTACCGCAACCCGCTCCCGGTCACCGTCGCGCTGCTCCCGGTCCACCACCCCGACGGCGACACCCGGCTGACCGTCATCCGCCGCACCATCGAGCCCGGCAACGGCCTGCTCGCCCTGCCCGGCGGCTACGTCGACTACGGCGAGAGCTGGCAGCAGGCCGCCGTCCGCGAACTGCGCGAGGAGACCGGCATCCTGGCCGACCCCGCCGACGCCCGCCTGGTCGCCACCGACTCCGACACCCTCGGCGGCTTCCTCTGCCTGTTCGCCCTCCTCCCGGCCCGCGAACTGGCCGAACTGCCGCCCTCCGTCCCCACCGACGAGACCGAGGGCTGGCAGCTCGCCACCGCCGACACCCCGCTCGCCTTCCCCTTCCACACCCGGGTCGCCCGCGCCTGGTTCGACGGCGAGTACCTCCGCATCTGAACCCGGCGGATCAGCGCCCCAGCACCGCCATCGCCGCGTTGTGCCCCGGGATCCCGCTCACCCCGCCCCCGCGCACCGCCCCGGCCCCGCACACCAGCACCCGCGGCCACCCGGTCCCCACCCCCCACCGCCCCGCGTCCTCCCCGTTCCCCTCGCGGAACGGGAAGGCCAGCTCCCGGTGGAAGATGTTCCCGCCCGGCAGCCGCAGGTCCGCCTCCAGGTCCAGCGGCCCGCGCACCTCCAGGCACGGCCGCCCCTGCGCGTCCACCGCCAGGCAGTCCGCCAACGGCTCCGCCAGCACCCCGTCCAGCGCCGCCAGCACCCCCGCCAGCGCCGCCTCCCGCACCCCCGCCGCCTCCCGCACTCCCATCGGCGCCGCGAACAGCCGGGCCGGCACCTGCAGCCCGAACAGCGTCAACGTGTGCGCCCCCGCCGGCACCCCCGGCCCCAGGATCGACCGGTCCGCCAGCGAGTGGCAGTAGATCTCCGACGGCGCGGGGGAGGGCAGCCGCCCCGCCGCCGCCTCCCGGTACGCCCCCTCCAACTCCCGGTACGACTCCGCGACGTGGAACGTCCCCCCGAACGCGTCCCGCACGTCCACCGCCCCGTCCCGCAGCCGCGGCAGCCGGCGCAGCAGCATGTTCACCTTCAGCTGCGCCCCCTCCGGACGCTCCCCGCCGTCCCCGGCGGCCCCGTCGCCCACCAGCCGCGCCAACTCCGCCGGCGCCGCGTTGCACAGCACCCAGCGCGCCCCCACCCGCCGCTCGACCCCGTCCGCGTCCAGGTACCCGACCTCGGCCGGCCCCGCCGCGCCCCCCGGGTCCACCGCCACCACCTCGCACCCCGTCCGCAGCTCCGCCCCGCCCGCCCGCGCCGCCTCCGCGAGCGCCCCGGTCACCGCCCCCATCCCGCCCACCGGCACGTCCCAGTCGCCCGTCCCGCCGCCCACCACGTGGTACAGGAAGCACCGGTTCTGCCGCAGCGAAGGATCGTGCGCGTGCGAGAACGTCCCGATCAGCGCGTCCGTCAGCACCACCCCGCGCACCACGTCGTCCGCGAACCGCCGCTCCAGCGCCACCCCCAGCGGCTCCTCGAACAGCTCCGCCCACGCCACCGGGTCGTCCACCCGGGCCCGCAGCTCCGCCCGCGAGGGCAGCGGCTCGGTCAGCGACGGGAACACCCGCTCCGCGACCCGCCCGGTCATCCCGTAGAACTCCCGCCACGCCGCGAACTCCCGCTCCCCACCCGTCAGTTCACGGAACGACCCGGCCGTCCGCGGCTCGTCCCCGCCGTCCACCAGCAACCCCCCGACCCGCCCGTCCCGCTCCCACGGCGTGTACGAGGAGATCCGCCGCCGCCGCAGCTCCACCCGCACCCCCAGCTCCGCCAGGATCCGCCGCGGCAGCAGGCTCACCAGGTACGAGTACCGCGACAGCCGCGCGTCCACCCCCGCGAACGCCCGCTCCGACACCGCCGCCCCACCGACGCGCCCCAACCGCTCCAGCACCAGCACCCGCAGACCGGCCCGCCCCAGGTACCCGGCCGCCACCAGCCCGTTGTGCCCGCCACCCACGATCACCACGTCATAAGCCACCGTCATCCCGCCGGTCTACCACCTCCCACCCGCCCCCACCAGCACGCGCGCCCGCCGACCCTGGACCCCCGGACGATCACGTGGCATGGTCAGCACCGTCAGCACCCCACGGACGGCCCGCCACGAGCCCAGCCGTCCCCACCACGGCCTGGAGACCACCACGTGAGCACCCCTCCGACCCCCCAGGACCACCCCGAACCGCTCTGGCGCCCCGCCCCCGCCCGCGCCGCCGCCAGCCGCCTGGTCGACTTCCAGCGCTGGGCCGCCGAGCACCACGGCGCCCCCGCCGCCCCGCTCGCACCGGTCACCACCGACGCCGAGGCCGCCACCCGCTACGCCGACCTCCACCGCTGGTCCACCGAGGACCTCACCCGCTTCTGGACGGCCGTCACCGAGTACTTCGACGTCCGCTTCCACACCCCGCCCACCGCCGTCCTCGCCGAACCCGCCACCATGCCCGGCGCCACGTGGTTCCCCGGCGCCACCCTCAACTACGCCGAACACGCCCTGCGCGCCGCCGAGGACCCGGCCAACGCCGACCGCCCCGCCGTCCTCCACCTGGACGAGCGCGGCACCGAGCCCGCCGTCACCACCTGGTCCGAACTCCGCCGCCAGGTCGGCTCGCTGGCCGCCGCCCTGCGCGCGAACGGCGTCCGCCCCGGCGACCGGGTCAGCGCCTACCTGCCCAACATCCCGCAGGCCGCCGTCGCCCTCCTCGCCACCGCCGCCGTCGGCGCCACCTGGACCAGCTGCGCCCCCGACTTCGGCGCCCGCAGCGTCCTCGACCGCCTCCAGCAGATCGAACCCACCGTCCTGTTCGCCGTCGACGGCTACCACTACGGCGGCAAGGACCACGACCGCACCGAGGTGGTCGCCGAACTCCGCCGCGAACTCCCCACCCTGCGCACCGTCATCCACGTCCCGCTGCTCGGCACCCCCGCCCCCGAGGGCACCCTCTCCTACGACGACCTCGTCGCGGACGACACCCAGCCCGTCTTCGAACCCGTCCCCTTCGACCACCCGCTCTGGGTGCTCTACTCCTCCGGCACCACCGGCCTCCCCAAGGCCATCGTGCAGAGCCAGGGCGGCATCCTGGTCGAGCACCTCAAGCAGGCCGCCCTCCACCTCGACCTCGGCCCCGAGGACCGGTTCCTCTGGTACACGTCCACCGGCTGGATGATGTGGAACTTCCTGCTGGCCGGCCTGCTCACCGGCAGCACGATCGTCACCTACGACGGCAGCCCCGGACACCCCGACACCGGCGCCCTCTGGTCGGTCGCCGCCCGCACCCGCGCCACCGTCCTCGGCACCTCCGCCGCCTACGTCATCGCCAGCCGCAAGGCCGACCTGCACCCCGGCCGCGACCTCGACCTCTCGGCCGTCCGCTGCCTCGGCACCACCGGCTCCCCGCTCCCGCCCGACGGCTTCCAGTGGATCTACGACGAGGTCGGGTCCGACCTCTGGCTCGCCTCCGTCAGCGGCGGCACCGACGTCTGCTCCTGCTTCGTCGGCGGCGTCCCCACCCTCCCCGTCCACCTCGGCGAGATCCAGGCCCCCTGCCTCGGCGCCGCCGTCGAGTCCTGGGACACCGACGGCCACCCGCACACCGACACCGTCGGCGAACTCGTCGTCACCAAGCCCCTCCCGTCCATGCCCACCGGCTTCTGGAACGACCCCGACGGCCACCGCTACCACGACAGCTACTTCGACACCTACCCCGGCACCTGGCGCCACGGCGACTGGATCACCGCCACCAGCCGCGGCACCGTCGTCATCCACGGCCGCTCCGACTCCACCCTCAACCGCCAGGGCGTCCGGATGGGCTCCGCCGACATCTACGAGGTGGTCGAACGCCTCCCCGAGATCGCCGAGTCCCTGGTCATCGGCCTCGAAGAGCCGGACGGCGGCTACTGGATGCCGCTGTTCGTCGTCCTCACCCCCGGCGCGGCCCTCGACGACGCCCTCACCGCCCGGATCCGCACCTCGCTGCGCACCGAACTCTCCCCGCGGCACGTCCCCGACGAGGTGATCACGGTCGCGGGCCTTCCGCACACCCTCACCGGCAAGCGCCTCGAAGTCCCGGTCAAGCGCCTGCTCGGCGGCACCCCCCTCACCCAGGCCGTCAACCCCGGCTCCGTCGACGACCTCGACCACCTGCGCTTCTTCGAACGGCTCGCCGCCACCCGCAAGCAGCCCTGACCCCGCAAGGCCCCGAGGGGTCCCGCTGCCACCCCCCACGGCGACAGCGAGACCCCTCGGGAGATTCCGACCCCGCCCGCTACCGGCCGGACAGCGCCTGCGCCGCCGCCTCCCGCGCCGCCTCGGCGGTGTCCGCCGCCCGCGCCGCCTCCGCCGCCCGCTGGCACTGCGCCAACGTCGCCCGCCCCAGCGCCGACCGCACGTACGGGATCGACGCCGCACCCATCGACAGGCTGGTCACCCCGAGCCCGGTCAGCACGCACGCCAGCAGCGGGTCCGACGCCGCCTCCCCGCACACCCCGCAACTCTTCCCGGCCGCCTTCGCCGCCTCGGCCGCCACCGCGATCAGGTCCAGCAGCGCCGGCTGCCACGGATCCTGCAGCCGCGCCAGCGACCCCACCTGCCGGTCCGCCGCGAACGCGTACTGCGCCAGGTCGTTCGTCCCCAGCGACAGGAACTCCACCTCCCGCAGGACCGCCGCCGCCCGCAGCGCCGCCGACGGGATCTCCACCATCGCCCCGTACTTGGCGTCCAACCCCACCTCCCGGCAGGCCGCCGCGAACGCCCGCGCGTCCACCCCGTCCGCCACCATCGGCGCCATCACCTCCAGGCGCACCGTCAACCCCTCCGCCGCCCGCGCCAGCGCCCGCAACTGGGTGCGCAGCACCTCCGGGTGCTCCAACAGCGTCCGCAACCCGCGCACCCCCAGCGCCGGGTTCGGCTCGTCCCCGGGCGTCAGGAAGTCCAACGGCTTGTCCGCCCCCGCGTCCAGCACCCGCACCACCACCCGGCCCCCCGGGAACGCCTCCAGCACCTTCCGGTACGCCTCGACCTGCCTGTCCTCACCCGGCGCCTTCGCCGAGTCGTCCAGGAACAGGAACTCGGTCCGGAACAGCCCGACGCCCTCAGCCCCGTTCTCCAACGCCGCCGGCACGTCCGCCGGCCCGCCCACGTTCGCCAGCAACGGCACCATGAACCCGTCCGAGGTCCGCCCCGGCCCGGTCGAAGCCGCCAACGCCGCCTGCCGCTCCGCCGCCAGCCGCCGCAACTCCTCCTGCCGCTCCGCCGCCGGCTCCACCAGCACCTCGCCCGAAGCCCCGTCGACCGCCACCACCACCCCCTCCGCCAACCCCGTCGCCCCCGCCAGCGCCACCACCGCCGGCACCCCCATCGCCCGCGCCAGGATCGCGCTGTGCGAGGTCGGCCCGCCCTCCTCCGTCACGAACCCCAGCACCAGCGACGGATCCAGCAACGCCGTGTCCGCCGGCGCCAGGTCCCGCGCCAGCAGCACGTACGGCTCGTCACTGTCCGGCACCCCCGGCATCGGCACCCCCAACAACCGCGCCACGATCCGGTTCCGCACGTCGTCCAGGTCCGCCACCCGCCCGGCCAGGTACTCACCCGCCGCCGCCAGCAACTCCCGGTACGCCGCGAACGCGTCGTACACCCCGCGCTCCGCGCTGCTCCCCGACTCGATCCGTCGGTTCACGTCCCCCAGCAGCTCCGGGTCCTGCGCCATCAGCGCCTGCGCCTCCAGCACCGCCTGCGCCTCACCACCGGCCAGGTTCCCGCGCGCGTTCAGGTCCGCCGCCACCGCCTCCACCGCCGCCCGCGCCCGGGCCTGCTCCCGCGGCACCTCCTCGGCCGACACCTGGGTCACCGGCGGCTCCAGCACCGCCGTCCCCATGTGCCGCACCTGCCCGATGGCGACCCCGTGACTGACCCCCACGCCCCGCAGCGTCCGCTCCATGGTCCGAAACCCCTTCGCCGTCAGTCGCCGTAAGTTCCGTCAGTCCCGTCAGTTCCAGATGAACAGCTCGCCGCCGGCCGTTACCTCACCGGACTCCGCCACCCCGCTCAGCTGCTCCGCCGAAGCCTCCAGCGCCACGATCGGAGAGATCGGCGACTTCCCCGCCGCCTCCACCGCCGCCGGGTTCCACTTGATCACCGGCTGCCCCCGCCGCACCCGGTCCCCCTTGTGCACCAGCAGCTCGAACCCTTCCCCGTTGAGCTGCACCGTGTCGATCCCCAGGTGCGTCAGCACCCCGTGCCCGTTCTCGTCCATCACCACGAACGCGTGCGGATGCATCGACACCACCTGCCCGTCCACCGGAGCCACCGCCTCGATCGGCTCCCGCAACGGGTCGATCGCCGTCCCCGGTCCGACCATCGCCCCGGCGAACACCGGGTCGGGAACGTTGGCGAGGCCGACAGCGCGACCGGCGAGCGGCGACGTGACAGTGGTCATGGTGGAGCCTCCCAGGTACGGAGTACATCGCGTGCGGCCGCGGGGCAGCGGCCCATTGATCGACTGACCCCAAATTACGTCAACTCCGGACATTCCATGCGATAACGCCCACCGGTCGCGCGGGTGAAGATCACCGCCGCCCTCAATAGAACCGCACACGAACCAACCGCCCCGTACCATCTCCGCCGCCCCCGCCACCCTCAAGTGGTCTAGTCCTCTCGGCCGACCCGCCGCACTCTACGGCATCCGAGTGAGCCCCCACCCGCCCCGCCCACCCACCCCGCGCGAGGCCGACCGGGTGACGCCGCCCCGCCCCGATTAGGCGCTCGGCGGCCGAGCCGCTATGGTTGCTCAGGTCGCCGCGCAACGGCGGTAAACAGAGCAAGTCGGACGAGTAAAGCTTCGGTCAACGCCGAGTAAACAGTCTGGTAAGCTCGAAACACGAAAGAACGAAGCGCCCGGAGATGCGGTCGGAAGGCCGGTCGAAGGAAGCATCCGTTCCTTGAGAACTCAACAGCGTGCCAAAAGTCAACGCCAGATATGTTGACATCCCCGGCCAGCCGGTATCGGTTGGTTGGAGATTCCTTTT
>NZ_JBSGET010000021.1:0-78025 GCF_053603035.1 Kitasatospora sp. NPDC004272
CGCCCGGGGAGGGAAACCCCCTCCCCGGGCGGACCTTTCGGCCAGCGGCTAGCGCTTAGGCGTCGCCGCCCGCGGCACCGGGGTCGGCCGCCGCCACGTCGAGCAGCTGGTAGCGGTCGATCGCGTCCTTCAGCGCCGAGCGGTCGATCTTGCCCTGCTTGGCCAGCTCGGTGAGCGTGCCCAGGACGATCGACTGCGCGTCGATGTGGAAGAAGCGACGGGCCGCGCCGCGGGTGTCGGCGAAGCCGAAGCCGTCGGCGCCCAGGGACTGGTACTGGCCGGGGACCCAGCGGGAGATCTGGTCCGGGACGGCGCGCATCCAGTCGGAGACGGCCACGAACGGACCCTCGGCCCCGGAGAGCTTGGTGGTCACGTACGGGACGCGCTGCGGCTCCTCGGGGTGCAGCAGGTTGAACTCCTCCGCCTCGACGGCGTCGCGGCGCAGCTCGTTCCAGGAGGTCGCCGACCAGACGTCCGCCTTGACGTTCCACTCCTCGGCGAGGATGCGCTGGGCCTCCAGGGCCCACGGCACGGCCACGCCGGAGGCGAGGATCTGCGCCGGGACCTGGCCGGCCTCGGCGCCCTTGAGCCGGTAGAGGCCCTTGAGGATGCCCTCGACGTCGACGCCCTCCGGCTCGGCCGGCATCTTGATCGGCTCGTTGTAGACCGTCATGTAGTAGAAGACGTCCTCGCCGTGCGGGTGCTCGGCGGAGGAGCCGTACATGCGGCGCAGGCCGTCCTGGACGATGTGCGCGATCTCGTACCCGTAGGCCGGGTCGTAGGCGACCACGCCGGGGTTGGTGGAGGCCAGCAGGTGCGAGTGGCCGTCGGCGTGCTGCAGGCCCTCACCGGTCAGGGTGGTGCGGCCGGCGGTGGCGCCGATGACGAAGCCGCGGGCCAGCTGGTCGGCCATCTGCCAGAACTGGTCGCCGGTGCGCTGGAACCCGAACATCGAGTAGAAGACGTACACCGGGATCAGCGGCTCGCCGTGCGTCGCGTACGAGGAGCCGGCGGCGATCAGCGAGGCGGTGCAGCCGGCCTCGGAGATGCCGTCGTGCAGCATCTGGCCGGACGGGGACTCCTTGTACGCCAGCAGCAGCTCGCGGTCGACCGACTCGTAGGTCTGGCCGAGCGGGTTGTAGATCTTGGCGGACGGGAAGAGCGAGTCCATGCCGAAGGTGCGGTACTCGTCGGGCGCGATCGGCACGAAGCGGTTGCCGATGCCCTTGTCGCGCATCAGGTCCTTGAGCACCCGGACGAACGCCATGGTGGTGGCGATGGTCTGGTTGCCGGAGCCCTTCTTGACCGCCTTGTACGCGTCGTCGCCCGGCAGTTCGAGCTTGCGCGGGCGCACCTTGCGGGTGGGCACGTAGCCGCCGAGCTCCTGCCGGCGGTCGTGCATGTACTGGATCTCCTCCGAGTTGCGACCCGGGTGGTAGTAGGGCGGGTAGCCCTCGTCCAGCTGCTTGTCGGTGATCGGCAGGTGCAGCCGGTCGCGGAAGCGCTTCAGGTCCTCGACCGTCAGCTTCTTCATCTGGTGGGTGGCGTTGCGGCCCTCGAAGTTGGGGCCCAGCGTCCAGCCCTTGACGGTCTGCGCCAGGATGACGGTCGGCTGGCCCTTGTGCTCGCGGGCGGCCTTGAACGCGGCGTAGACCTTGCGGTGGTCGTGGCCGCCGCGGCCCAGGTGCTGGATCTGGTGGTCGCTCATGTTCTCGACCATCGCGCGCAGGCGCAGGTCGCCGCCGAAGAAGTGCTCGCGGATGTACGAGCCGGTCTCGGTGGCGTAGGTCTGGAACTGGCCGTCCGGGGTGGTGTTCAGCTTGTTGACCAGGACGCCGTCGCGGTCCTGCGCCAGCAGCGGGTCCCAGCTGCGGTCCCAGACCAGCTTGATGACGTTCCAGCCGGCGCCGCGGAACTGCGACTCCAGCTCCTGGATGATCTTGCCGTTGCCGCGGACCGGGCCGTCGAGGCGCTGCAGGTTGCAGTTCACCACGAAGGTCAGGTTGTCCAGGCCCTCGCGGGCCGCCAGCGAGAGCTGGCCGAGCGACTCGGGCTCGTCCATCTCGCCGTCGCCGAGGAAGGCGTACACCTGCGAGTCGGAGGTGTCCTTGATGCCGCGGTGCTCCAGGTAGCGGTTCATCCGGGCCTGGTAGATCGCGCCGAGCGGGCCGAGGCCCATCGAGACGGTCGGGAACTCCCAGAAGTCCGGCATCAACCGCGGGTGCGGGTAGCTGGAGAGGCCGTACGGCGCCTTGGACTTCTCCTGGCGGAACGCGTCGAGCTGCTGCTCGGTCAGTCGGTCCAGCAGGAAGGCGCGGGCGTAGATGCCCGGCGAGGCGTGGCCCTGGAAGAAGACCTGGTCGCCGGACTCGCCATCGGCGTCCTTGCCGCGGAAGAAGTAGTTGAAGCCCACGTCGTACAGGGACGCGGAGGAGGCGAAGGTGGCGATGTGGCCGCCGACGCCGATGCCGGGCCGCTGGGCGCGGGAGACCATGACGGCCGCGTTCCAGCGCGTCGCGTTGAGGATCTTGCGCTCGATCTCCTCGTTGCCGGGGAAGAACGGCTCGTCCTTGGTGGCGATGGTGTTGACGTAGTCCGTGCTGCGCATCTCGGGCACGGCTACGCGCTTCTCGCGGGCGCGCTCGATCAGCCGCAGCATCAGGTAGCGGGCGCGCTCGCGCCCCCGCTCGTCGATGGCAGCGTCAAGCGACTCCAGCCACTCCGCGGTCTCCTCGGGATCGAAGTCCGGGACCTGGCTCGGGAGGCCGCCAATGATGATCGGGTTGCGATCGGATCCGGAAGCCACGCTGTTCCTTCACTGTCGGTCGAAACTGAGTTGTCGCGCCGCCTCCATCGTGCTACCGCGTTCGGAGATCCGTCATCTCTACCGATCGGTAACCGTTCCGCCTGGTGGACGGTACGGTTCAGGAGGTGGTCCGACCTGGGACCCCGGCCGGACGATGGCGGCCGGTCGGGATGAGGGCCAACAGGAGACTTTACGCCCGCACCCTGCCCGGACCCGAATGCCGTTCGTATCTCGGGCAGGCGTGCGGGGGGTGAACCGGTCGGAAGCGGGTACGAGACGAAGCATCCTTGTCGGTACGGACACGGACATATGGGTGTGTTCACCACCACAGTGGGCGGCGTGTCGCCCGGCGACACGTCAACCTTTGGGTGGGATCGGGGGTCGGGTACTTGCGCGAACCGCCGCTCCCGTGTGGACTACGGCCACAGCCCCGGCATGGATGCCGGGCCGAATACTGGAGGTTATTCCCGTGAGCGCGACCGCGGACCCCGCGGACAAGTCCAACCCGGCTCTCCGCCTCGGCTTCGAACAGGGCCAGATCATCCAGGAGCTCGGGTACGACGAAGACAGTGACCAGGACCTCCGCGAGGGGATCGAGGAGATCACTGGCACCGAACTCGTCGACGAGGACTACGACGACGTCGCCGACGGCGTCCTGCTGTGGCACCGCGACGAGGACGGGGATCTCACCGACGCCCTGGTCGACGCCCTGGAGTACCTGGCGGAGGGCGGCCTGATCTGGCTGCTCACCCCGAAGACCGGCCGTGACGGGCACGTCGAGGCGCACGAGATCGCCGACGCGGCCAAGACCGCCGGCCTCTCGCAGACCAGCTCGGTGGCGATCGCCAAGGACTGGGCGGGCACCCGCCTGGCCACCCCGAAGGCGTCGAAGGCCGGCAAGCGCTGACCTTCGGAGCGGCCCCCGCGGCGGGCCCCGCCGGCGAGCACCCGGGATCCGGGACGCGCCGGCGGGGCCCGTCGGCGTTCCGGCGTGTTCACCCAGGGCGAACGGGGGGCCCGGACGGCCGGTCCGGCTCACCCGAACGGTCGAACGGGGGCGGACGAGTGGGAGGATCTTCCCGACCGCACCATCGCATCGGCAGGAAGGTCCCCCCATGACCGTCGAGATCGGCACCCAGGCCCCGGACTTCGAGCTGAAGAACCAGCACGGCGAGTCGGTGAAGCTGTCCGACTTCCGCGGCGAGAAGAACGTCGTCCTGGTCTTCTACCCGTTCGCCTTCACCGGCGTCTGCACCGGCGAGGTCTGCGAGATCCAGAAGGAGCTGCCGCGCCTGCAGAACGACGAGGTGCAGGTGCTCGCGGTCTCCAACGACTCGCCGTTCTCGCTGCGGGTGTTCGGCGACCAGCAGGGCCTGGAGTACCCGCTGCTGTCGGACTTCTGGCCGCACGGCGAGGTCTCCCGCGCCTACGGCGTCTTCAACGAGGAGAAGGGCTGCGCGGTGCGCGGCACCTTCGTCATCGACAAGGAGGGCACCGTCCGCTGGAGCATCGTCAACGGCCTCCCGGACGCCCGCGACACCCAGGAGTACCTGGCCGCCCTCGGCGCGCTCTGACCCTCCCGCCGGCGGCCCTCCCGGCCCGGTGCGGCGGAACTTTCCGCCGGGCGCCGGGCCGAGTCGCGGGGGCGGCCCGGGAACCCCGCACTACGATCGGGCCGTTGACGGAACGGGAACCCGACTTCTTGGAGGACCACGTGGGTGTCAGCCTCAGCAAGGGCGGCAACGTCTCGCTCACCAAGGAGGCGCCCGGCCTGACCGCCGTGGTCGTCGGCCTCGGGTGGGACGTGCGCAGCACCACCGGCACGGACTTCGACCTGGACGCCAGCGCGCTGCTCTGCACCGAGCAGGGCCGGGTCCGCTCCGACGCCGACTTCATCTTCTTCAACAACCTGAAGAGCGCCGACGGCTCGGTCGAGCACACCGGCGACAACCTCACCGGCGAGGGCGAGGGCGACGACGAGCAGATCAAGGTGAACCTGGCCGGCGTCCCGGCCGACGTCGCCAAGATCGCCTTTCCGGTGTCGATCTACGACGCGGAGAACCGGCAGCAGAGCTTCGGCCAGGTCCGCAACGCGTTCATCCGGGTGGTCAACCAGGCCGGCGGCGCCGAGATCGCCCGGTACGACCTCTCCGAGGACGCCTCGACCGAGACCGCGATGGTCTTCGGCGAGCTGTACCGCAACGGCGACGAGTGGAAGTTCCGCGCGATCGGCCAGGGCTACGCCTCCGGCCTGCGCGGCATCGCCCAGGACTTCGGCGTGAACGTCTGACCGGAGACCGACCGCGCTGCGGGCCGGGGCCGTCCACGGCCCCGGCCCGGCGCGTTCCTAGACGGTCGGCAGCGCCATCACCTGGTTGCCCTGGACGGCGATCAGCAGGTCCTCGCCGCCGGCCAGGTGCCAGGGCAGCTCGGCCCCGGCGTTGGTCTGGAACACCCAGCGGATCTTGTGGTTCACCACGTCGACGGCGTAGATCCCGTGCTCGGGGCTGGGCACGAACAGGGTCTCCTTGACCAGCACCGGGCTGGCGTCCATCGACACCTCCACCGGCAGCTCCAGGTGCCACAGCTCGGTGCCGTCGGCGGCGTTGAAGGCCACCACCCGGGTCGCCGCGGCCGGGGTGTAGGTGGTGCCCTGGTAGGTCAGCGTCATGCCGCCGAGCACCGAGTACACGACGTGGTCGCCCGCCGCGGGCGGCGAGTACCACATGTGGGTCGCGCGGTCCGAGGTCTTCGTCCAGACCTGCTTGCCGTCGGAGACCCGCACGCCCTGGATGCCGTTCGGGTCGACCGAGCAGAACACCAGGCCGTCCTGGAGCACCGGCTGGTACTCCGAGCGGGAGTTGGTGGCGGCGAACCAGGTCTGGGTGCCGTCGGCCAGCGACCGGGCGACCAGGTTCTCCTTGCTGTCGGTGTAGAGCAGGGCGTCCGCGGTCAGGTCGGAGCTGACCGTGTAGTCGGCGGTCTGCTGGCGGTGCTGGTTCCACAGCATCGAGCCGTCCTTGCGGGACAGCGCCATGATGCCCTTGCCGGTCTTGGCGCCCAGGTCGGGCATGCCCTTGTCGTCCATCTGCAGGTACGAGCACATCGCGTACACGGCGCGGTCGTCGGCGTTCAGCACCATGTCCGAGGCGATCTGGGTGCCGTTCGGCTTCCCGCGCTCGGCCTGGTACTTCCACAGCACGGTGCCGGTGGCGGCGTCCACCGTGATCAGGTCGGAGACGGTGCCGTAGCTGATCGTGCCGCCCGCGCAGGCCATGTTGTAGGCCATCGCGTCCTTGGTGATCCACTTCTCCTTGCCGTCGGCCAGGCTCACCGCGACCAGGTCGGCGCTGCCCAGGTGCAGCAGCCCGGGGGAGAAGGCCATGCCGAGGCTGCCGGCGTTGTTCCCCGCGGTCCGGTACGTCCACAGCGGGGCCGGGGGCATGCCGGGGGCGCGGCTGGGCGCGGCGCTCGACGCGGCGGCGGTCGGGCTGCCGGTGGGGCCGCCGGTCGACGGGGCCGGCGGCGGGGCCGGGTCCTTCTTCGTGCCGCCGCCCAGCGCCCAGGCGGTCAGCCCGCCCGCGCCGGCCAGCACCACCGCGCCGCCGCCGAACAGCAGCGCCCGGCGGGACGGCCGGGGGCCCGCGGCGGCCGGGGCGGCGCCGATCGGCGCGGTGGGGTGCCCGGCCAGCGCCACGGCCTCGGTCGCCGGGTGGGCGGGCGCCGGGGCGGCGCCGTCGGCGCGCAGCCGGACGGTGCCGGGGTCGACGGCGGACACCTCGGTGGGCGTCGGGGCGGCCGGGGCGGCGGCCAGCCGCGGGTCGGCGGGGCGGACCGGGGCCTCCAGGTCCATCACCTCGGCGGCGTGGGTGGCGATGTCCGAGGCCAGCGAGACCGGCAGCCAGCCGGAGCGGGCCGGGGCGACCGCCTCGCCCAGCAGCGCGCCGAGCTCGGCGGGCGCCGGGCGGGCGGCCGGGTCCTTGGCCAGGCAGGCGGTGACCGCGGGCCGCAGCTGCTCGGGCAGCCCGGAGAGGTCGGGCTCGTCGTGCACCACCCGGTACAGCAGCGAGGCCGCGGACGGGGCGCCGCCGTCCTCGACGTGGTCGAACGGGCCGTGGCCGGTGGCGGCGAAGACCAGCACCGAGCCGAGCGAGAACACGTCGCCGGCCGGGCCGAGGCGGCGCCCGGCGGCCTGCTCGGGGCTCATGAAGCCGGGCGAACCGACCACCACGCCGGTGGAGGTCATCTTGTCGCCGTCCAGCGCCCGGGCGATGCCGAAGTCGATCACCCGCGGCCCGTCGGCGGCCAGCAGCACGTTGGACGGCTTGAGGTCGCGGTGCACCAGGCCCGCGGCGTGGATCGCCGCCAGGGCCTGGGCCAGGCCGGTGCCGAGGGTGCGCACCGTCTCCACCGGCAGCGGCCCGTGGCCGCGCACCGCGTCGTCCAGCGCCGGGCCCAGCACGTACGCGGTGGCCAGCCAGGGCGACTCGCCGTCCCGGTCGGCGTCCACCACCGGTGCGGTGAAGGTGCCGCCGACGGACTGCGCGGCGGACACCTCGCGGCGGAACCGTTCGCGGAAGTCGGCGTCCCCGGCCAGGTCGGCGCGGACCACCTTGACCGCGACCGTGCGGCCGCCGGCGGACCGGGCCAGGTACACCCGGCCCATGCCGCCGACGCCGAGTCTGGCCAGCAGGTGGTAGGGGCCGACCGCTTCGGGGTCGGTCCGGTCGAGCGGTTCGAACGGCATCGCTACCGTGCTCCCTCTGTTCGTCCGTGTACGTGGTGCCGTGCGATGGTTCGTCCGGCGGTCCCGGCAGCGTACCGGCCGGGTTCCGGCCACCCCCCGGCCGGTCCGCGCCGGGCCGGCCGGGGGCTGCTGCTTGATAGATTCGGCCACGATCCGCACCCCGGCCGGGGTGCGCGCGGGGCGGTCCGAGGCCGCCGGGCGGGGGCACCGGCCGGATCCGGAGGCGGAGTTCAGGAAGTTCAGTCGGGTGTGCAGCACTGCACGGCCGCTCGGGGGCGTAGATCTCTTGGGGTGCGTCCGCCGGGCGCGTCCCGCCGGCCCTCCCGGGCGGCCGGCGGCAGTCCACCGAAGCACACCCCGGGAGCCCCGGAGACGGGAGCTGGGAGGAAGTCGATGTCCGTCACCCTCGCCAAGGGCGGGAACGTCTCGCTGACCAAGGCCGCGCCGAACCTGACGCAGGTCCAGATCGGCCTGGGCTGGGACGCCCGATCGACCACCGGCGCGCCCTTCGACCTGGACGCCAGCGCACTGCTGTGCACCGGCGGCCGGGTCACCGGCGACGAGTACTTCGTGTTCTACAACAACCTGCGCAGCCCCGAGGGTTCGGTCGAGCACCAGGGCGACAACCTCACCGGTGACGGCGACGGCGACGACGAGGTGGTGCAGGTGCACCTCGACCTGGTGCCGGTGCAGATCGACAAGGTCGTCTTCGCCGTCTCCATCTACGACGCCGACGCCCGCCTGCAGAGCTTCGGCCAGGTCTCCAACGCCTACATCCGGGTGGTCAACCTCGCCGACGGCAGCGAGATCGCCCGGTACGACCTCTCCGAGGACGCGTCCAGCGAGACCGCCATGATCTTCGGCGAGCTGTACCGCTACCAGGGCGAGTGGAAGTTCCGGGCCGTCGGCCAGGGCTACGCCTCCGGCCTGCGCGGCATCGCGCTCGACTTCGGCGTCAACGTCCAGTAACCGCACCACACCCAAGTCCGGAACGGGTCGATTCCGGCAGCCAGAAAGGTAGCTGACCCCGTGTTCCTCCGTACGTTCGGATGGTCCTTCGCCATCACGATCGCCGGCCTGATCGCCGCCGGCCTGATCTGGGGGGCCGAAGGATTCGGCGTCGTCCTGATCCTCTCGATCCTTGAGATCTCCCTGTCCTTCGACAACGCCGTCGTCAACGCCACCGTCCTCAAGCGGATGAACGCCTTCTGGCAGAAGCTGTTCCTGACGGTCGGTGTGCTGATCGCGGTCTTCGGCATGCGGCTGGTCTTCCCGCTGCTGGTCGTCGGCCTCACCGCGCACCTCAACCCGGGCACCGTCATCGAGCTGGCGCTCGACTCCGGCAAGACGCACGACGGCCACACCTACGCCGAGTACCTGGAGCTGGCCAACCCGGCCATCGCGGCCTTCGGCGGCGTCTTCCTGCTGATGATCTTCCTCGACTTCATCTTCGAGGAGAAGGACTTCAACTGGCTGCGCTGGCTGGAGAAGCCGCTGGAGAAGATCGGCAAGCTGGACGCGCTCTCCTCGGTCGTCGCCCTGGTGGTGCTCGCCCTGTCCTCCCGCTTCTTCGCCGGTGACCGCGCCGAGACGGTGCTGCTGGCCGGCGTCTGCGGCCTCGCCACCTACCTCGCGGTCAACGGCCTGTCCGCGGTCTTCGAGTCCGGACTGGAGGCCCAGGAGGAGGCCGAGGAGGAGGCCGAGCGCACCGGCAAGTCGATCGTCCAGGTCGGCGGCAAGGCCGCGTTCTTCCTCTTCATCTACCTGGAGGTCCTCGACGCGTCGTTCTCCTTCGACGGCGTGGTCGGCGCCTTCGCCATCTCCCAGGACATCTTCCAGATCACCCTGGGCCTCGGCATCGGCGCCATGTACATCCGGTCGCTGACCGTCTTCCTGGTCCGCAAGGGCACCCTGGACGACTACGTGTACCTGGAGCACGGCGCGCACTACGCGATCGGCGCGCTGGCGCTGATCCTGCTCGCCTCGATCAAGTACCACATCCCGGAGATCGTCACCGGCCTGATCGGCGTCGCCTTCATCGGCGCCGCCCTGGCCTCCTCGATGGTCCGCAACAAGCGCCAGCAGGCGCTGGAGGGCGCGGGCGCGGAGGGCTAGCGCAGCGCCCGCGACACGCCGAGAGCCGCGTCCGACGAGGGAAGTTCCTCGCCGGACGCGGCTCTCGGCGTACGGGGGGTGCCGCGGGTGCTACGGGTGCTGCGGGTCAGCCGAGCTGCTGCTCGATCGCCCGGAGCTTGCGCTCCAGCGAGTCCAGCTTCGGCATCGACAGGGTGTCCTCGTCCATCGTCAGGTCGACGCTGGAGGAGTACGGGGAGCTGTACGAGGAGGAGCTGCTCGACGAGTAGCTGCTGCCGGTGCTGCTGCTGGTGGACTCGACGGCGGCGCGGGGGCGGCGACCGGCGTTCAGGGCGGCGGGCTCCAGGGCGGAGGCGCTCACCCGGTCGAGGGTGGTTTCCTCGGGGGCTAGGGCAGGCTCCGCTGCGGACGGGCCGTCGCTGCCGGCCGCGGCCAGCGCGGGCACCTCGCGGGCGTGCCGGGCCCGGCCCAGCACGCCGCCCTGGCGGGCGATCGCCTTCAGCTCGGCCCGCTCGCGGCGGTCGGCGCTGCGGGCGCGCAGCTTCGCGTCCATCTTCGCCTGCCGCTCCTCGCGGACCTCCTCGACGGCCTCGTCCAGGCTGCGCACGTTCTCCAGCAGCATCAGCGACCAGGCCGCGTAGGTCTCGCGCGGGGCGCGCAGCCAGCGGACCACCCGGATCTGCGGCAGCGGGCGGGGCACCAGGCCCTGCTCGCGCAGCGCCGCCCGGCGGGTCTGCTTGAGCGCCCGGTCGAACAGCACGGCCGCCGAGATCGACATGCCGGCGAAGAACTGCGGGGCGCCGTCGTGCGCGCCGCCGCGCGGCGCGTGCACCCAGTTGAACCAGGCCGAGGCGACCGCGAACAGCCACACCAGCATGCGGGAGCCGAGCGCGGCGTCACCGTGGCTGGCCTCGCGGACGGCGAGCACCGAGCAGAACATGGCCGCGCCGTCCAGGCCGAACGGGACCAGGTACTCCCAGCCGCCGGACAGGTTCAGGTTCTGCTGGCCGAAACCGACCAGGCCGTGGAACGACAGCGCGGCGGCCACACCGGCGCAGCAGAACAGCAGCACGTACGAGGCGCCGCCGTAGATGGCCTCCTTGCGACGGCGGCGCTCCTCGCTGCGCTCCCACGAGTCGCCGGACGCCGAGTCCGTCGGCTTGTTGTTCTTGAAGCGCAGGAAGGCCACCAGGATGGCGGTGAACAGCAGGGCTGCACCGCCTACCACGGCCCAGACCAGCTGTATGGAGGAGAGGTTCATCGCGGGGAGGGCCTCGGCTTTCCGCAGGGCAGGGGGAAGAGAGGTGACGCACGGTACACCTGTGCGGAGAGACGATATCGCGTCCGGGGAGCGGGCATCGTACGGGAGTGACGAACCCTCTGCCAGCGCAGCGCGCGGGAGGGTTGACGTTGACTCAGGGCCCTCCGGGTGGGTATTGGAGAGGCGAGGACGTTAGCCGGTGCTGGGGGAGGACACGATGGTCTCGGTGTGGGAGTTCCTGAAGGGGGACCGCGGCGACAGCTTCGACACCGGAGGGCAGTTCAAGGTCACACTGACCAAGTCCCAGCCGCAGCACGCCATCACCGGCTCCGCGGCCACCACCGGCTACCTGTACATCAACCTGCACTGGTCGACCCTCACCGTCGACCGCCCCAGCGTGGGCGGCGCGCTGCGCCGCTTCTTCGACCCGCGGATCCTGCGCCCGCTGGCCACGGCCGACACCGGGTCCGCGCCGGTCGGCGTCGACCTCGACCTGGCCTGCATGTACGAACTCGCCGACGGCACCCGGGGCGTGGTGCAGCCGCTCGGCCGGCTCTTCGGCGACCTCAACAAGCCGCCGTACATCAAGCTCTCCGGCGACGACGTGTCCGGCGCGCCCTCCGGCGAGACCATGCACATCAACCTGGAGAAGAAGGACCAGTTCAAGCGGCTGCTGATCTTCGTCTACATCTACGACGACACCCCCGCCTTCGACCGCACCCACGCGGTGCTCACCATCGTCCCGCAGAGCGGCCCGCGGATCGAGATCAAGCTCGACGAGCGCGCCCCGGCGGCCCGTTCGTGCGCGGTGGTGCTGATCGAGAACGACGGCGAGGGCAAGCTGACGATCCGCCGCGAGGTGCGGTACGTGCACGGGTTCCAGTCCGACCTGGACCGGCTGTACGGCTTCGGCATGCAGTGGGAGCGCGGCTACAAGACCCCCTCCGGGTCCGGCAACTGACGTCCGGGGGAGGGGGCTCGCGGGGGCGGGGGCGGGGGTCCGCGGTCCGCTAGCGGGGCTGGAACTGCGGGCCCTGCGGCGGCAGCGCGAACGGCGGGCCGGACTGCTGCTGCGGCGGCTGTTGCGGCTGCGGGTAGCCGTACCCCTGGGGCTGGGGCTGGGGCTGGACCGGAGGCTGCTGCGGGTAGCCGTACCCCTGGGCGGCGGCGGGCTGCGGGTAGCCGTAGCCGCCGGGCTGGGGCTGCGGCTGGGCCGGGGGCTGCTGGGGGTAGCCGTAGCCCGGCTGCGGTTGCGGCTGGGGGTAGCCGTAGCCGCCCTGGTGCACGGTCGGCGGCAGCGCGGGCGGGGGCGGCGGGGCGGTGACCGGCGCGGCCGACGGCTGGGCGGGCTGGGCCGGGTGGGCGGGCCGGGGTTCGGGGGCGGGCTGCTCGGCGGCCGGGGCGGACGACAGCGGCGCGGCCGGGGCGATCGTCCAGTCGTCCTCGTCGACCGGGGACGGCGCGGGCGGCGACTGCTGCGGCTCGGGCCGCGGTTGCGGCTGCGGGGCCTGGGCGGGGACGCGCGGGTCCCCGCTGTGGTCGGTCAGGTCGACCGCGGAACCGTCCGCGTCTCCGTCGTCCTCGACCGCGATGCCGAAGTCGGTGGCCAGCGCGACCAGCCCGTCCAGGTAGCCCTGGCCGACCGCGCGGAACTTCCAGCCGCCGGACCGGCGGTAGAGCTCGGCGGCGACCAGCGCGGTCACCTGCTCGCCCTCGTCGACCGCGAACTCGGCCAGCGCGGGCGTCCCGGCGGGCGCGGTCGCGTCGAACAGCAGCACCCGCAGGTCGGGCACCGCGGGGAAGGCGCCGCCCTCGGCGGAACCGGCCAGCACCACCCGGTCCACCTCGGACGGCAGTTGCTCCAGGTCGATCTCCAGCCCGTCCAGCACCGTCCCGTCCGCGACCTGCTTGGGCAGGTGGCGGACCAGGCCGGACGGGTGCCGGGGCTGGTTGTAGAACACGAAGTCCGAGTCGTCGCGGACCTTGCCCCCGGCGGTCAGCAGCAGGGCCGAGGCGTCCACGTCCGGGATGCCCGGGGTGTCCGTCCACCGCAGGACGGCACGGACGGCGGCGGCCGTCAGCGGGATGTTGGCGCCCTTCGCCATCACGTGCGTCATGGCGCACCATCCTGCCGCCTGCCGGGGGCCCGGGACAACGCGGGGCGCGGCATCGGCGCGCCCCGTCGGCGGATCGCCGCGCGGGCGTTCGCGGCGCGGTCGGTGACGGGGCTGACAATCTTGCGAGAATTCGATGTTTCGAACTCTTTCGCCGAGGTCATACGGCCGTACGATAAGCGGCCAACGGCCCCGGTGCTCCCACCCGCGACGGCGTCGGTGCTCCCCGCGAACTTTCCGGCCGCGCCGTCCGTCCCAAGGAGGGAGACGTCAGCCGTTCCCGCCGACGGCGGGCCCACCAGACCACAGCGGGAGAGCACCTTGCGCCACTTCGGGCATCTCGCGGACGACGTCCGCAGCCGGCTCTTTCACGAGCAGCCCGCCCCCTTCGACCGCGACAGCGAGGCGTCCGTCCTCGCCACCGCGCTCGGCGCCACGCTCTACAGCCCCGCCACCCGGCCCGCCCTGGCCTGCGATGTCCGCAAGCAGGCCGCCCGCGGCGTGGTCTCCATGGTGCTCTGCCTGGAGGACGCGATCGCCGACCACGAGGTGGACGACGCCGAGCACAACCTCGTCGAGCAGCTCACCGCGCTCGCCGCGGAGGGCGCCGACGCCGAACTGCCCCTGCTGTTCGTCCGGGTCCGGGCCGCCGAGCAGATCACCGACCTGACCGAGCGCCTCGGCCCCGCGCTGCGCCTGCTCAGCGGCTTCGTGGTGCCCAAGTTCACCGAGGACAGCGGCCTGCCCTACCTGGAGGCGCTGACCGGCGCCGAGGAGCGCAGCGGGCAGCGGCTGTTCGTCATGCCGGTGCTCGAATCGCCCGAACTCGCCCACCTGGAGAGCCGCCGCGAGCAGCTGCACGGCATCGCCCGGCTGCTCGACAAGCACCGCGAACGCGTCCTCGCCGTCCGGCTCGGCGTCACCGACCTGTGCTCCGCGTACGGGCTGCGCCGCTCGCCCGACCTGACCGCCTACGACGTCGCCCTGGTGGCCGGCGTGATCGGCGACGTGGTCAACGTGCTCGGCCGGGCCGACGGCACCGGGCACACCGTCACCGGGCCGGTCTGGGAGTACTTCCCGCTCCAGGAACGGATGTTCAAGCCCCAGCTGCGCCGCACCCCGTTCGCCGAGGTCATCCCGCCCGCCGACCGGGTCCGCCAGCGGCTGATCGAGCACGACCTGGACGGGCTGATCCGGGAGATCGAACTCGACCGGGCCAACGGGCTGCTCGGCAAGACCTGCATCCACCCCAGCCACGTCGCCGCCGTGCACGCGCTGTCCGTGGTCACCCACGAGGAACTCTGCGACGCGCAGGACATCCTGCAGCAGCACCGCGGCGGCGGCGGGGTCAGCCGCTCCGCGTACACCAACAAGATGAACGAGGCCAAGCCGCACCGGGCCTGGGCCGAGCGGGTGCTGCTGCGCGCCGAGGTGTTCGGCGTCGCCCGGCCCGAGGTCACCTTCGCGGAGCTGCTGTCGGCCTGCATCGGCTGAACGGCCGCTGCAGGCCGGGCCGCTGACGGAGGGTCAACCGATCGGCTGACGGGAGGGTCGGCCGGTCGGCGTCGATCCCCTGGCCGGTCGGCGCCCACGTCCTGGCCGGTCGGCCGATCCACGCTCCCCGGCGGGACCCGTAGGCTCGATGACGAACCGCGAACCGTGCGGGCGTGCGTCCGCGTCCGTCCCACTGGCACCACCCGTCCTTCCCGTCACCGTCCGTACCGCCCCGTCCTGCCCTGCCCCGTCCCGCCCTGCACCGCACCGTCCCGCACTGCCTCGCTCGTCGAGAGGAGCCCCCGATGACCGCCGACACCACCGCCCCCGGGCCCGTCGGGGCCGACCCCTGGACCGGCCAGTGGGTCACCGACCGGCTCGGCCTGCGCCTCACCGGCGGGCCCGAGCTGACCGGACTGATCGGCCTCGCCCTGCGGGTCAACCCGAAACGCGCCCACCTGCTGGTCTCCCGGGTGCTGGGCAAGCACGTCCCGCAGCGGCCCGCGACGGTGCACGGCGCCGGGCTCGACCTCGGCCGCCGGGTCGCCGAACTGCTCGGTCCCGAGGACGCCGCCCGCGCCGTCGTGCTCGGCTACGCCGAGACCGCCACCGCCCTCGGCCACAGCGTCGCCGACGGGCTCGACGCCCCCTACCTGCACTCCACCCGGCGGCCCGTCCCCGGCGTCGCTCCGCTCGGCGGCTTCGAGGAGGAGCACTCGCACGCCACCAGCCACCTGCTGCTCCCCGAGGACCCGCTGCTGCTGGCCGGGGACGGCCCGCTGGTGCTGGTCGACGACGAGTTCTCCACCGGCACCACCGTCATCAACACCATCCGCGCCCTGCACGCCGCCCACCCCCGCGAGCGCTACGTCGCCGTCGCCCTGGTCGACCTGCGCACCCCGGCCGACCGCGAGCGCCTGCGCGCCGCCGCCGCCGGACTCGGCGCCCGCCTCGACCTGGTCGCCACCGCCGCCGGCGGCGTCGAGCTCCCCGACGGCGTCCTGGACCGGGCCCGCGAGCTGATCGCGGCCGCCCCCGCCCCGCCACCCCCCAGCGGCCCGCCCGGCGAACTCACCCGGCTCGACCTGCCCTGGCCCGCCGACCTGCCCGACGGCGGCCGGCACGGCTTCACCCCCGCTCACCGCCGCCGCCTCGACGCGGCCCTGCCCGCCCTCGGCGCCCACCTCGCCGCCGCCGTCGGCCCCCGCCCCGGCCGGGTCCTGGTGCTCGGCTGCGAGGAGCTGATGTACGCCCCGCTGCGGCTCGCCGAAGCCCTCCAGCACGCCCTCCCCGACGCCGAGGTGCGCTTCTCCACCACCACCCGCTCCCCGGTCTTCGCCCTCGACGACCCCGGCTACGCCATCCGCACCCGGCTCGCCTTCACCGCCCACGACGACCCCGCCGACCGCTCCACCGAGCGCTACGCCTACAACGTCGCCCCCGGCACCGACCCGGCCCGCCGCTTCGACACCGTCGTCCTGGTCGTCGACGACCCCGCCGACACCCCCGCCCTGCACCACGGCCCCGACGCCCTGCTGCCCGCCCTGCGCACCGCCACCGACCGGGTGGTGCTCGCCGTTCTCCCGTCGTACCGCCCCGCGCCACCCGCCGGACGCCCCGCTGCCCGAGCATGACCCCGTACCCGTCGGAGGCACCCAGCATGACCGCCCGCACCGCCCCGCCCGCCGCCCGCCCGCTGCACGGCCCGGCCTTCTCCAGCTACCCGGCCGCCGACGTCACCTGGCTGCTCAAGGACCTCTCCGACGTCCACCTCGAAGCGCCCACCGAGGAGCGCGAGGAGGCCGTGCAGTCCGGCGGCGCCCACTACGCCGAGTCGCTACCCGTCGAGTACCAGCCCAGCGCCGCCTACCAGCAGCTCTTCCACACCGCCCTGGACGCCTCCGCGACCCGGCTGGCCACCGCCGTCGGCACCGTCGCCGAGACGCTGCTGCGCGAACGCGGCCCGCACCTGGTGCTCGCCTCGCTGGCCCGGGCCGGCACCCCCGTCGGCGTCCTGATCCGCCGCTGGCTCGCCCACGCCCACGGCCTCGACGTGCCGCACTACACCGTCTCCATCGTCCGCGGCCGCGGCATCGACCAGGTCGCCCTGCGCCACCTCGCCGCCCACCACCGCGCCGCCGACGTGGTCTTCGTCGACGGCTGGACGGGCAAGGGCGCCATCACCCGCGAACTCGAACAGGCCCTGGCCGGCACCGGCTTCGACCCCGAGCTCGCCGTCCTCGCCGACCCCGGCGGCTGCGTGCGCACCTACGGCACCCGGGACGACTTCCTGATCCCCTCCGCCTGCCTCAACTCCACCGTCTCCGGCCTGGTCTCCCGCACCGTGCTGCGCGCCGACCTGACCGGGCCGGACGAGTTCCACGGCGCCAAGTTCTACCGCGAACTCGCCGGGGCCGACGTCTCCCGCCACTTCGTCGACACCGTCGCCGCCGCCTTCCCGGCCGTCGCCGACGCCGTCGCCGCCGAGACCGCCCGGCTCGCCGCCGTCGACCGCACCCCCACCTGGGAGGGTTGGGCCGCCGTCGAGCGGATCAGCGCCGAGTACGGCATCGACAGCGTCAACCTGGTCAAGCCCGGCGTCGGCGAGACCACCCGCGTCCTGCTGCGCCGCGTCCCCTGGCGGATCCTGGCCCGCCGCGGCGCCGGGGCCGACCTCGACCACGTCCGGCTGCTGGCCGAGCAGCGCGGCGTCCCGGTCGAGGAGACCGACGACCTGCCGTACACCTGCGTCGGCCTGATCCACCCGCGCTACACCCGCGGCGCCACCGGCGCGGACGGCACCGCCGTCCACACCTGACCCCCGCCCCCGAACGAAGGAGACCCCGCCCGTGCCGCAGTTCCTGGTCGCCAGCGACCTCGACCGCACCCTCGTCTACTCCAACCGCGCCCTCGGCCTGGACGTGCCCGACCGGCTCGCCCCGCGGCTGCTCGCGGTGGAGGTGCACGACGGCAAGGCGCTCTCCTTCATGACCGAGCAGGCGGCCGCCCTGCTCGCCGAGATCGCGGCCCTCGCCCCGGTCGTCCCCGTCACCACCCGCACCCGCGCCCAGTACGAGCGGATCCACCTCCCCGGCCCCACCGCGGACTGGATCCCCCCGTACGCGGTCTGCGCCAACGGCGGCCACCTGCTGGTCGACGGCCTCCCCGACCGGGACTGGCAGCACGAGGTCCGCACCCGCCTCGACGAGGGCAGCGCCCCGCTCGCCCAGGTCGTCGAGCACCTCGCGCTGACCGCCGACCCGGAGTGGACCCACAAGCGGCGCGTCGCCGACGAGCTCTTCGCCTACCTGGTCGTCGAGCGCGCCGAACTCCCGCCCGGCTGGATCGACGACCTCACCGCCTGGTGCGCCGAGCGCGGCTGGACGGTCTCCCTCCAGGGCCGCAAGGTCTACGCCGTCCCCGCCCCGCTCTCCAAGGGCGCCGCGCTGGACGAGGTGCGGCGGCGCACCGGCGCCACGACCGTCCTGGCGGCCGGCGACTCCCTGCTCGACGCCGAACTCCTGCTCGCCGCGGACCTGGGCTGGCGCCCGGGCCACGGCGAACTCGCCGAGACCGGCTGGACGGCGCCGGGCGTCACCGCGCTCACCGAGACCGGTGTCGGCGCGGGGGAGGAGATCCTCCGGCAGGTGCTCAAGCACGTCGGCTAGCGCCGGGCCCGCAAGGGCGCGCGCGCATGCGGGGTCCGGGGAACGGCGGGTCCGCGCTGCCGGCGGTGCACTGCCGCCCGGTGCGTCTGCTTCCGGTTCTGTTCACGGCACGCAGCAGCACGGACCTTCGATGGGCTCCGGCCGCCGGCAGCATCGACCCGCCGTTCCCCGGGCCCCTGACGGGGCCGATGCGTTCCCCGGAGCCGGTTCTCTCCGCTCGTCAGCCGCAGCAGCCGCCGCCGCAGCAGCCGCCTCCGCCCCCGCCGGCGGGGGCCGACGCGGCGGCGCCCACGCCGGTGACGGCGACGGTGGACAGCAGCTTGACGGTGTCCGGGTGGCCCTCGGGGCAGGTGGCCGGGTCGTTGGCCCGGGCCATCGGGCGGTTGAGTTCGAAGGTGGCTCCGCAGGAGCGGCAGCGGAAGTCGTAGCGAGGCATACCGAGCAGGGTACCGACGGCCGGTTCAGTGGCCGCGGATCAGCGAGACCACTTCGGCCGCGGTCTCCCGGACGGCGGCCAGCTCGGTCAGGAAGTGCCAGTAGTCGGGGTGCCGGCCGGACTCCTCCAGCGCGGCCACCGCCCGGTCCAGCCGCCCCACCGCGGCGTCCAGCGGCCCGGCGTGGCGGGGGTCGGGGGCCTGCCGGCCGGCCATCGCGAGGCGCTGGGCGTCGCGCAGCGCGAACCGGGCCCGCTCGATCTCCCGGTTCGGGTCGTGCTGCACCTCGTTGAGCTGCTGGAGCCGGTCGTTGACCGCGGTGACCGCGCCCCCGGCGGTGTCGAGCAGGGCGCGCACGGTGCCGATCGCCGCCGTCGCGTCCGCCCAGCGCTGCTCGTCGCGGGCCCGACCGGCCTCGGTCAGCTTGCCGCGGGCGGTGCGCACGGCGTCCGCGGTCTGCGCGGGCACCCGCTGGAGGTCCTGCCAGCAGGCCGTGGAGAACCGGCGGCGCAGTTCGCTGAGCGCCGGGTCCACGGTGTGGGCCCGGTTCTCCAGGGCGTCGATGCGGGTGCGCAGCGAGGCCACCCGGCGGTCGATCTCGGCGGCCCGCTCCGGGAGCTGGGCGGCCTCGGCGCGGACCGCCTCGGCCCGCCGGGCGACGTCCTCGGCGCGCTGCAGGGTGGCGGGCACGCCGTGCTGGGAGACGCCCTGGTTCAGCCTGGTCAGTTCGGGCGCGAGCTCGGCCAGCCGGGTCGCCAGGTCGTCCGCGCGCAGGCCCGCGCCGCGGACCTGCTCCAGGGCGGTGGTCGCCGCGAGCAGCGCCTGCCGGGCCCGTTCGACGGCGGGGGTGACCCGGATCAGCTGGGCCTCGGCGTGGTCCACGATCGGCTGCAGGCGGCTGACGAAGGAGCCCAACTCGGCGCGCTTGGCGTCGAGTTCGCGCTTGGCCTGGTCGAGCTGCTGCCGGGCCCGGGCGACGGCCCCCGGGTCGGCCTCGGCGGACTCCAGGTCGACGGAGTCCAGCGCGCCCAGGTAGGCGACGGTGACCTGGTCGATCCGGGCGGTCAACTCGGCGAATTCCTGCTCCACCCGGCGGGCGGTGGCGGGCTCGCCCGCGGACTTCACGGTCTCCACCGCGAGCAGCGCGTCCCGCTGGGCCGAGTCCAGCTCGTAGAACGACTCCTGGGCGGCCTCCCGGGCCGCCCTGGCGTCGGCGCGGGCGCCGTCCCGACGGCCGCCGCCCCACCAGCCGCCCCGACCACCGCCACTGCTCACCGCGCGCTCCCTGCTCCGTGTCCGTCCTGCCGCTTCCTTCCTGCCATTCTTGCCGATCACCCGCCCCGCCCGGCACCCCCCGTCCCGTCCGCCCTCCGGAAGGGGGCGGCGAAGCACTCCGCGGACCAGGTAGTCTGTCCACTCGTCGTGTGACCGGCCGCGCCGGCCCACTTCGGCGGGGGCGCATAGCTCAGCGGTAGAGCGCCGCCCTTACAAGGCGGATGTCGGCGGTTCGAAACCGTCTGCGCCCACAGCGAAGAAGCAGCTCGGAGGCCGCCCCACTGTTCCGTGGGGCGGCCTCCGGGCTTGCGGCGCGCGGGTGGGAGCCGTTGTTCCCGGCGGGGGCCGGGGTCAGGGGGCGGCGGGTGCCCCGGCGGAGAAGAGGTCCTGGTAGCGGCCGGTGAGCAGGTCGCCGCCCTTGTACCGGGCGGTGGCCGCCGCGTCCAGCACCACCGGGCCGTCCGGTCCCGGGACCTGGGAGGCGCCGCCCGCCGAGCCCAGCGGGACGATGATCGCCGCGGGGCCGGGGCGGTGGGCGGTGTCCGCGGGCCGGCCCGCGGACAGGGCCCGGATGTTGGCGGCGGCCACCACCGCGTGGTCCGTGGCCGCCTTGGAGCGCTTGGGCTCGGGCAGCGCCGTGATGTCGCCGATCGCGAACACCCGTGCGGAGCCCCGGAGTCGGAGCCGGTCGTCCACCTCGACGAAGCCGTCGGGGCGGGCCGCTCCGGCCAGTGCGCCCAGCAGGGCGACGCTGTTGGGGCGGACCCCGTGGCACCGGAACCAGATGTCGGCGGCGATCTGCTCGCCCGACTCGGTGGACACGGTGAACGGGGCGTCCAGGCCCGGTTCGGTCGGCGGCGGACCGGTCAGCGGGCTGCCGAGCACCAGTCGCACCCCCAGGACGTCCAACTGCTCGCGCAGGGCGGCGCGCAGCCCGGGCAGGAACTGCCCGCCGAGGATGTCCCCGGCGCTGTCGAGCACGGTCACCCGCTTGTCCGGCCACTGCTCGACGATCTCCCCGGCGAACTCCAGGCCCACCGGGCCGCCGCCGATCAGCAGCACCCGCTGCGCCCGGGCGAGCCGGGCCCTGGTGTCGGCCTGCCGCAGCAGTGCCTCGGCGGTGTCGTCGACCCCGGACTTGGCGGGGAAGGGGTAGCTGGAGCCGCTCGCCAGGACGGTGAAGTCGGCGTCGATCCTGCTGCCGTCGGCGAGCGTCACGCCGTCCTCGTCCACCGAGGCGGCGCGCCCCCGGACGAAGCGGCCGCGGGTGAGCAGCCGGTCGAACCCGTAGTACATCCGCTCCGCCCAGGGGGCGCTGACCAGGCCGCGGAGCGCGGCGACGGCGTGCTCGAAGGAGTCCTTGGGGTCGATGAGCACCACCTCGAAGTCCGGGTCCAGGGCCTTGGCCAGGGCCGCTCCGCCGTAGCCGCCGCCGATGACCGCGACTGTCCTTCCCATGCGCGTCCTCCCGCTCTCGTCTCGTGCTCGTGGTCGCACCCTCACCGCGAAGTAAAGTACAACGTGCATGGTAAATTGAGCAACGGAACGCAGCGAGCACTGGAGGACCCCCTGAGCGCCACGGACGTCACCGGCAACCGGAAACCCGCGCGGACCGGCGGGCGGGCGGGCAAGCGCCTGGCCATCGTCGAGGGCGCCCGGGCCGTGTTCGGGCGCGAGGGGTACTCGCGCACCAGCATCGAGGCGATCGCCGCCGAGGCGTGCGTCTCCACCCGCACCATCTACAACCACTTCGAGAGCAAGGAGCACCTGTTCTCCGAGGTGGTCCGGATCTCGGCCGGCCAGGTCGCCGAAGCCTTCGTGGAGACGGCCGAGCGGCAGGTCGGGGGCGTGGACCCGAGGGCCGACCTGATCGCCCTGGGCGAGGCGTTCGTGTCCCACCGGACCAGGTTCCCCGAGCACTTCGCGATGATCAGGCAGATCAAGGCCGAAGCCCAGCACTTCCCCGCGGCCGTCATCGACGCCTGGCAGCAGGCCGGCCCCTCCCGGGTCCAGCGGGAGCTGGCGCGCCGGTTGCAGGCGCTGGCCGAAGCCGGACCGCTGCGGCTGGACGACCCGGCCCGCGCCGCCCGCCACTTCATCGCCCTGGTCAGCGCGGAGATCACCATCCGTCCCTACAACGCCCCCGCGCCGAGCGCCGCCGAGGTGCTGGAGTCGGTCACCTCCGGGGTGGACGCCTTCCTCCACGGCTACGCACGGCGGGCGGACGGCTGACGCGGCGTGCGCGGAGCCGGGCGCGAGGGCCGGGCGTGGGGCGGGGCCGGGCGCGAGGCCGGGAGCGGGGGCCGGGCGCGGGCGGCCGGCTCAGAGCAGCTTGCGCGGGGCGACGGCCGGGGCGGGGTCGCCGGGGCGGCGGTGCGGGTGGAGCAGGGCGGCCGCGCCGCGGAGCCTGGCGGCGGCGCGGGTGGGGAGGACCAGGGTGTAGAGGTGGCCCTCGCCGCGGGGTCCCTCCACCAGCCAGGAGGTCCAGGGGAGTTGGAGGGTGGCGGCGGGGCTGAAGGCGATCGGGCGGCGTCCGGCGAGCGGGAGGTCCTGCAGGCCCAGCCGGCACCAGCTGGAGACGGTGAGGGTGCGGCGGGCCGGGTCGAAGCCGGCCGGGACGCACTCGGCGGCACGGTCGCGGCCGACGGTTTCGAGGAAGCGCAGGTTGCTCCGGACGCCGAGGTGCTTCTCGGTGAACTCCTCGACGGCGGTGCGCAGTTCGGCGGCGTACGCGGCGGGTCCGGTGCCGGGCCGGTAGGGCAGCCGGATCTCGCCGAGCAGGTTGCCCGGGGTGCCGTCGGGCAGTCCGAGGACGCGGCGGAGGTTGACCGGCACGGTGAGGGTCTGTTCCTCGTCGCCCGCGCCGTCGACCTCGCGCAGCACGTGCAGCAGGTGGGCGCAGAGCGCGTCGTTGGCGGACAGCCGGCGGCCGGTCGCGGCGCTGTGCGCGGCGCGCAGCCGTTCGGTCTCGGCGGGGGAGAACCAGACCTGGACGGTGCGGTTGGCGAGGGCGGCCCCGGTGACGGTGCGGCGCAGGGCGGCGCGTTCGGCGGGGTCGGGCAGCCGCAGGCCGGGGGTGCCGCAGTCCTCGGCGGGGAGGTGGGCGTCGAGCTGTCCGTCCCGGTCGGCGGCGCGGTGGACCTCGGGCAGGTCGGTGCCCTCGGTGCAGGCGGACCAGGTGCGCAGCAGCAGGGCGAAGGTCTGCATGTCGCCGACGGCGTGGTGCCAGGAGAGGCCGAGCGCGCAGGTGCCGTCGGTGAGCCGGTTGAGCCGGACGGTGAGCAGCGGCAGCGGTTCGCGGCGGGCCTCGGTGGCGCGGACGTGGTCGACCAGGCCGCCGGCGGGCAGCACCATCCGGTCGAGCGCCTCGGTGAGGGTGTAGGGGGCGTCGGCGACGGTGAAGGGGACGCCGGCGTCGTCGGTGTCGATCCAGAGGTCCCCGGCCGGGTCGGTGCGCAGCCGCCCGGCGAACTCGGGCAGGTGGCCGAGGGCGCGGGCGAGTCCGGCGGCGAGGGCGTCGGGGTCGAGCGGGCCGTCGTGGAAGAGCACCACGGAGACCGGCAGGTCGGCGAGCAGCAGGTCGCCGACGGAGCAGCGGACCGGGCCCGGGCCCGGGCGGCCGGCCCGGACGGTGCGGACCTCGGTGTCGGACGTCAGCGTGCCGGTCATCCCGGTTCCCTCCCCTGATCCCTGAAATGACGGGGGAACGATAGGGGCCCGCGGGCGGGGGACACCAGGGGTGTCCGAACGAACGGTTCCGCTTCGCACGGGTATGTGGTGTTTCTCATACCGATGCCCGAAAAGGCGGGAACGGGGTGAGCTGCGGTTTTCGTCCCCGGCCGAGCGGCGTCCCGATGGCTGGAAATGAAGGCAATCGACGCTAATAGATCATGCAATCAACGGAAACTGACCCTATCATCTGAGTGAAGTGAAGGTGATCGACCGGCTTCGGCCTCGGCCCGCTGCGGAAACAGTGGGGGTTACGGTTCCGGAATGGTTCAGCTCCACAACCGCCCGGGCGTCGACGAAGCCCCCGGAGTCCAAGCCTCGGGGGGCGTCCGCTCCAAGGGCCTCAACAGCAACTCGGTGGGCCTGCTCGGCAACGCGGTGATCGGCGTGTCCACCGTCGCCCCGGTGTACTGCCTGACCACCACCCTGGGCACCACGGTGGCCGCCGTCGGCCTGCGGATGCCGGCCCTGTTCCTGGCCGGCTTCCTGCCGATGATGCTGGTGGCCTTCGCCTACCGGGAACTGAACAAGGCGATCCCGGACAGCGGCACCTCGTTCACCTGGACGGTCAAGGCGTTCGGCCCCAAGGTCGGCTGGATGTGCGGCTGGGGCCTGGTGATCGCGACGATCATCGTGCTCTCCAACCTGGCGGGCGTCGCCACCGAGTACCTGTACCTGCTGCTCGGCGAGATCACCCGCAGCGACTCGGTCGCGGCGCTGAACGGCAACAGGCTGGTCCACGTGGTCACCTGCCTGGCGCTGATCGCGGTCGCCACCCTGATCAGCTACCGCGGCATGACCGCCACCAAGGGCGTCCAGTACGCCCTGGTCGGGCTGCAGTTGGCCGTGCTGGGCCTGTTCGGCGTGATGGCGATCGCCAAGTCCGCCGGCCACGGCGCGGCCGGTTCGCTGCACTTCTCCTGGAGCTGGCTCGACCCGTTCCGGGCCAGCTCCTTCACCTCGTTCGTGGCGGGCCTGTCGCTCTCGCTGTTCATGTACTGGGGCTGGGACGCCTGCCTGAGCGCCAACGAGGAGACCGGCGGCAGCGAGAAGACCCCGGGTCGGGCCGCGATGCTGGCGATGGCGGTGCTGGTCGGCTCCTACCTGTTCACCGCCGTCGCGGTGCAGATGTACGCGGGCGTCGGCACCACCGGCACCGGCCTGGGCAACCCGGAGACCTCCTCCAACGTGCTGGCCGTGCTGGCCGGCCCGGTGATGGGCACCGGCCTGGGCGTGCTGCTGTTCGTCGCGGTGCTGGCCTCCGCCTCGGCGAGCCTGCAGACCACCTTCATCCCGGTCAGCCGCACCGTGCTGGCGATGAGCGTGTACGAGGCGCTGCCCGCCTCCTTCACCGCCGTCAACGAGCGCTACCGGACCCCGGGGCGGGCGATCGTCACCGCGGGCGTCGGCACCGGCGCGTTCTACACCGTGATGACCCTGGTCAGCTCGCACGTGCTGGCCGACACCATCGCCGCGCTGACCCTGATGATCTGCTTCTACTACTCGCTGACCGCGTTCGCCTGCGCCTGGTACTTCCGGCGCGACTTCCGCGCCTCGGTCCGCGACGCGCTGCTCAAGTGCGTGTTCCCGCTGATCGGCGGGCTCACCCTGGCCGCGATCTTCGGCAAGTCGCTGGTCGACATGGCCGACCCCGCCTACGGCAGCGGCAGTTCGGTGTTCGGCGTCGGCTCGGTGTTCGTGGTCGGGGCCGGCCTGCTGGCCCTCGGCCTGGTGGTGATGGCCGTGATGACGCGCCGCAGCCCGGCGTTCTTCCGCGGCGAAGTGCTCACCCGGGACACCCCCGCCCTGGTCATCCCCGACTGAGCCGGGGAGCGCGCGAAGGGCCCCGAACCGCGCGGTTCGGGGCCCTTCGACGGGTCCGGACGGGCGTCGCGGCGCGCGACGGACGTCTCAGTACGCGACGGTGAAGCGCTCGCCGAGGTGCTTCGGCTCCTCGACCTCGTCCAGCAGCGCCACCGCGTAGTCCTCGGTGGAGATCCGGCTCTCGCCGTCCGCGCCGATCAGCAGGTCCTCCAGGCCCTCGCGGTAGGAGCCGGTGCGCTCGCCGGGGGCGATGGTGCCCGCCGGGGAGAGGTTGGTCCAGCGCAGGTCGGTGACGGTGCGCAGGTAGTCCAGCGCGTCGCCGTGCGCGTGCATGATCTGCAGCAGGAACTCCGGCAGGCCCGGGGTGTCCCAGACCTGCTTGCCGTCGGGGGTGCGCAGCGAGCCCGCGCCGCCGACGGTGAGCAGCCGCGGCGCGTCGGCGCCCAGCGTGCGCAGGCCCGCCACCAGCGACTCGAAGGACGGCGCGATCAGCGCCTGGTGGCCCGGCCCGTCGCCGCCGCCGACCGCGCTGACCACCACGTCCGCGCCCTTGGCGCTGTCGGCCACCGAGGCCGGGTCCAGCACGTCGCCGGTCACGACGGTCAGCGCCGGGTGCGCGACGGGGAGCTTGGCGGGGTCGCGGACCACGGCGGTCACGGTGTGGCCGCGGCGCAGCGCCTCGTCCAGCACGCGGGAGCCGATGGTGCCGGTGGCGCCGTACAGGGTGATGGTGCTCATCGTGGACGTGTCTCCTCTGGTGGGTTCAGCCGCTTGGCGTTTTCCGTCGTCGGATCGACCGTACGGGTGCCCGGGCCAGCTGGGCGAGGTGCCGGGCCGACAGCTCCTGGTGAAAAACGGACACCGGTCGGGGCGGGGAGAGCGGCCCGGGGGCGCGGCTCTGCAACGTTCTGTTGAAACGCACCTTGACGGCCCCGGTGCGGCCGCCTTAGCTTGCTTTCGCATTCCAAAACTATTCTTCCGCATCGCGGAAGTAGCGTCGACGGCAGGAGTAGCCGATGCCCCGCATGACAGCCGCCCGCGCGGCCGTGGAGATCCTCAAGCTCGAAGGCGTCGAGGTGGCGTTCGGCGTGCCCGGCGCCGCGATCAACCCCTTCTACGCCGCGCTCAAGGCGTCCGGCGGGATCCGGCACACCCTGGCCCGGCACGTCGAGGGCGCTTCGCACATGGCCGAGGGCTACACCCGGGCGAGGGCGGGCAACATCGGCGTCTGCGTCGGCACCTCGGGGCCGGCCGGCACCGACATGATCACCGGCCTGTACTCGGCGATCGCCGACTCGATCCCGATCCTGTGCATCACCGGCCAGGCCCCCGTCGCCCGGCTGCACAAGGAGGACTTCCAGGCCGTCGACATCGCCTCGATCGCCAGGCCGGTCACCAAGGCCGCCACCACCGTGCTGGAGGCCGCGCAGGTCCCCGGCGTGTTCCAGCAGGCGTTCCACCTGATGCGCTCCGGCCGGCCCGGCCCGGTGCTGATCGACCTGCCGATCGACGTGCAGCTCACCGAGATCGAGTTCGACCCCGAGGCGTACCAGCCGCTGGCGGTCCACAGGCCCGCCGCCAACCGGATCCAGATCGAGAAGGCGATCGCGCTGCTCCAGGAGTCCGAGCGGCCGCTGATCGTGGCCGGCGGCGGCGTCATCAACGCGGACGCCGCCGAACTGCTGCTGGAGTTCGCCGAGTTGACCGGCGTCCCGGTCGTCCCGACGCTGATGGGCTGGGGCGTCGTCCCGGACGACCACGGGCTCAACGCGGGCATGGTCGGCCTGCAGACCTCGCACCGCTACGGCAACGAGAACTTCCTCGCCTCCGACTTCGTCCTCGGCATCGGCAACCGCTGGGCCAACCGCCACACCGGCGGCCTGGACGTCTACACCGCGGGCCGGAAGTTCGTCCACATCGACGTGGAGCCCACCCAGATCGGCCGGATCTTCGCCCCCGACCTGGGCATCGCCTCCGACGCGGGGGCCGCGCTGGTGCTGCTGCTGGAGGTGGCCCGCGAACTCGCCGCCGCCGGACGGCTGAAGGACCGCCGGGAGTGGGCCGCGAGCACCCAGGAGCGGCGGGCCGCGCTCCAGCGCAAGACCCACTTCGACGAGGTGCCGCTCAAGCCGCAGCGGGTCTACGAGGAGATGAACCGCGCCTTCGGCCCGGAGACCCGGTACGTCACCACCATCGGCCTCTCGCAGATCGCCGGCGCCCAACTGCTGCACGTCCACAAGCCCCGGCACTGGATCAACTGCGGCCAGGCCGGCCCGCTCGGCTGGACGATCCCGGCCGCCCTCGGGGTGGCCACCGCCGACCCCCAGGGGCAGGTGGTGGCGCTCTCCGGCGACTACGACTTCCAGTTCATGATCGAGGAGCTGGCGGTCGGCGCGCAGCACCGGATCCCCTACGTCCACGTGCTGGTCAACAACTCCTACCTCGGGCTCATCCGGCAGGCGCAGCGCAACTTCGACATCGACTTCCAGGTGAAGCTGGAGTTCGAGAACGTCAACGCCCCCGAGCTGGGCGTCTACGGCGTCGACCACGTCCGGGTCGCCGAGGGCCTGGGCTGCAAGGCGATCCGGGTCACCCGCCCCGAGGAACTGCTGCCCGCGTTCGAGCAGGCCAAGAAGCTGGCCGCCGAGTTCCGCGTCCCGGTGGTGGTCGAGGCGATCCTGGAGCGGGTCACCAACATCTCGATGGCCGCCGCGGACATCGACAAGGTCGTGGAGTGGGAGGAGCTCGCCACCGGCCCGGAGGACGCCCCGACCGCGATCCGGCCCCTGGCGGTCTGACCGCGGGGGCGGCCGGCGGCCCTGCGGGGCGGGCGGGTTGACGGTGCGTCGGGGACGGTGGGGCTCTTGACACAATGTCATGGGCGCGCCAACTTAGGGGAACCCCCGTAGGACCCCCGTGGTACCCCCACACCCCCCGAGAGGCACCCTCATGAAGAAGCCGCTCACCGGTGCGCTCTGCGCGCTGACCCTCGCCGGGGCCACCGCCCTGGCCACCGCCGCCCCCGCCTCCGCCGCTACCGTGACCTTCGCGGGCACGGTCGCGCTCAGCAACTGCTCCGGATCGCTGGTGCGGATGCCCACCTCGGTGGACAGCGACCCCGGACTGATCCTCACCAACGGCCACTGCCTGGAGAGCGGCATGCCCGCCGCCGGACAGGTCGTCACCGACCAGGCGTCCAACCGCAGTTTCACCCTGCTCAGCTCCACCGGCGGCAGCCTCGGCACGGTCCGCGCCAACCGGGTCCTCTACTCGACGATGACCGACACCGACGTCACCCTCTACCGGCTGAGCACCAGCTACGCGACGATCAAGAGCCGCTACGGGATATCCCCGCTGACCGTGTCCACCGCCCACCCGGTGGCCGGCAGCGCGATCAAGGTGGTCTCCGGCTACTGGAAGAAGACCTACTCCTGCAGCGTCGACGGCTTCGCCTACCGGCTCAAGGAGGGCGGCTGGACCTTCAAGGACTCGGTCCGCTACACCTCCGGCTGCGACATCATCGGCGGCACCTCCGGCTCCCCGGTGATCGACGTCAACACCGGCCAGGTCGTCGCGGTGAACAACACGATCAACGAGGACGGCCAGGTCTGTACGTTGAACAATCCCTGTGAGGTCGACCAGAACGGCACCGTCACCATCCACCCCGGCATCGGCTACGCCCAGGAGACCTACACCATCCCGAACTGCTTCGGGCCGGGCAACGCGCTCGACCTGACCCGGACGGGCTGCGTGCTGCCCCGCCCGTGAGCGGGCTCAGGCCCCCGGGTCCGCCCGGGGGCCGGGCAGGACCAGCCGGGCCAGCGCGCCGCCGTCCGGATGGTCGGACAGCCGCAGCTCGGCGCCGATCGCCCGGGCGTGCCCCTGCGCGATGGTCAGGCCCAGGCCGTGGCCGCCGCCGCGCTCCCGGGCGCCGGTGCGGAACCGGCGCGGCCCCTCGCGCAGGACCTCCTCGGGGAAGCCCGGCCCGTGGTCGCGCACGGTCACGGTGCCCCCCTCGACCGTCACCACGACCGGCGGCCGACCGTGCCGCTGGGCGTTGGCCAGCAGGTTGGCGAGCACCCGGTCCAACCGGCGCGGATCGGTGCTGACCACCGCGTCGGCGACGACCCGCAGCTCGACCCCGCCGCCGACCGCCCCGCCGCCGGCCGCCAGGACCCGGGCCAGCAGCGGCCCGAGCGGCAGGTCCGCCAGCTCCGGGGCGTCGGCCCCGGAGTCCAGCCGGGACACCTCCAGCAGGTCCTCCGTCAGGTCGCGCAGCGCCCGCACCCGGTCGCGGACCAGCTCGGTCGGGCGGCCGGGCGGCAGCAGCTCGGACGCGGTCAGCAGACCGGTCAGCGGTGTGCGCAGCTCGTGCGCCACGTCCGCGGTGAAGCGCTGCTCGCCCACCAGCCGGCTGCGCAGCGCCGCCGACATCGAGTCGACCGCGGCGGCCAGTTCGGCCACCTCGTCGCGGGCCCGGCCGAGCGGCCCGATCCGGGCGTCCAGGTCGCCCCGGGCGATGGTGCGGGCGGTCCGGGCCGCGGTCCGCAGCCGGCTGCTGATCCGGTCGGCGGCCAGCACCCCGGCGAGCACCGTGACCAGCACCGACAGGGCGGCGCCGACCGCCACCGCGCGGTCCAGCTCGGCGATCGCCCGGGCGTCCTCGGCGTAGTCGATCCGCACCGACAGCACCCGCCCGTCCGCGCCGGCCGCCGCCCACATCGCGGGGCCGGCCGGGCCCGGGCCGAGCGCCGAACCCTGCCGGCCCCGCAGGGCCAACTGCCTTAGCTCCGGCGGCAGTTCCGGGTCGCCTTCGGCGGCGTGCCAGCCTGCGACCAGCTCCCCGGTCCCGTCGTACCCGGTCAGCACCGCGTCCAGGGCGGTCAGCGCGGACTTGCGGGCCTGGTCGGTGTGCTGGCGCACCGAAGCCTGGTGGACCAGCAGCCCCACCGCGAGCGCGACCAGGCAGGAGACCAGCGCGATCACGGCGGCGATCTGGCGGCGCAGCGTCACGGCGTCCGCCGCAGCTTGTAGCCGAAGCCCCGGACGGTCTCGATCCGGGCGGCGCCGATCTTCGCCCGCAGCCGCTGGACGTGCACGTCCACCACCCGGCTGTCGGCGCCCCAGGAGTAGTCCCAGACCCGCTCCAGCAGGGTCTGGCGTTCCAGCACCACGCCCGGCGAGGCGGTGAACTCCAGCAGCAGCCGCAGCTCGGTCGGGGTCAGCGGTACCGGCCGGCCGGCCACCCTGACCTCCATGGCGTCGGTGTCCACCTCCAGGCCGTCGATCACCCGGACCGCGGGCCCCGGGCCCGGCACCGCGGCCGGGGCGGCGGCGGTCGCGGCGGCGGCCGGTCCGAAACCGGTGCGCCGCAGCACGGTGCGGATCCGGGCGACCAGCACGGCGATCTCGAACGGCTTGACCACGTAGTCGTCGGCGCCCGCCTCCAGGCCGGAGACCACGTCGACCGGCTCGGTGCGGGCCGACATCATCAGGATCGGCAGCTGGCTCTCCTCGCGGATCCGCCGGCACAGCCCGACCCCGTCGAGCAGCGGCAGCATCACGTCGAGCAGCAGCAGGTCCGGCGGCGCGGCGCGGAACCGCTCCAGGCCCTCCAGGCCGTCCCCCGCGGTCTCCACCGGGAAGCCGTAGCGCTCCAGGGCGAGTTGGGTGGTCTCGCGGATCACCTCGTCGTCCTCGACCAGCAGGATCCGCGGGGTGCCGGGCACGGGGGCGCTCACCGGTCCTCCCGGGTGGCGGGGCTGAAGGAGGCGCTCGGGGCGAGCGTCGGGACGGCACTCGGTACGGGCGCCGGCTCGGGCGCGGCGGACGGCGTGCGGGTCGGCGCCAGCAGGACCACCGACCCGCAGGGGTCCGCGGCCGGGCAGTCGGAGCTGTCCGCGTCCGGCCCGGTGACCGCGACCCGCCGGTCGACGAGCACCGGCAGCTCGCCGTTCCAGCGGTAGGTGCGGCTGGTCTCCACGGACGGGCTGAAGCTCTCGCGCACGATCAGGTCCGTTCCGACGGTCTCGGCGGCGAAGTCCGGCTGCACCGCCACGGCCAGCACCGGCAGCACCTCGCGGCCGCGCAGGGCGTAGACGTGCAGCACCGCCCGCGGGGCGTCCGGGCCGGTGCCGGAGAGCACGGCGGTCAGCAGTTCGGGGCTGCCGTCCCCGTCGAGGTCCCGGTACTGGGCGGGGCGGACCTCGCAGCCCGGGCACCCGCCCGCCAGGCCCCGGCGCTCGTCCCCGGTGAGGCCGGCGTCCGCCGCGAGCACCGTGCGGGCGTCGACCCCGGTGAGCGTGTCGAGCGCCAGCCCGGGCAGCGGGGCGGGCCGCTCCAGTTCGACCGGCGCGGGCGGCGGCGCCGCGGGCGCCGACCCGGCGGTCGGCCACAGCGGCTGCGCGCTCGGGTGCGAGCGGACCGGCCGGGCCGCCCCGGCGTCCTCCAGCTCGCCGGGGGCCCGGCAGCCGGTGACCGCGAGGACGATCGGCAGGCCGAGCAGGGCGCACCTGACCAGGGCGGTGCGGAGGGGCCGGATCCTCACGTCGGACGGTGCCTTTCGGTCGGCGGGCGGGGTACGGGGTGCGGCCAGTCTGCACCACCGGCGGCGGCCGCCCGCCGCCCCGGGGGACGGCGGCCGGCCGGTCGGTCGCAGTCCCGGCCGGCGCGCTCACGGCAGCGGGTCGGCGAAGACGACGATGTTGTCGGAGTAGTGGCCGTCACCGCCGAGCGTGCCGCCGCAGGTGACCAGCCGCAGCTGCGGGCCCGCGGCCGCGCCGTACACCAGCTCGGTCGGGAACGCGTCCTTGGCGTACTGGTGCAGCTCGCGCACCAGGTAGGCGCGGGTGCCGCCGTCCTGCTGCCGGACCTCGATCCGATCGCCCGGCCGCAGCCCCGGCACCCCGTGGAACACCGCCGGGCCCCTGCGGGTGTCGTAGTGCCCGAGCAGCACGGTCGGCCCCTCCCCGGCGCGGAACCAGCCGACCTGCCCCGGCCGGTCGAGCGGCGGCACCTCCACGGTGCCGTCCGGATTGAGCCCGACCCCCAGCACCGGGGCGTCCACCCCGATCCGGGGAACCACCACCCGCACCGGCGGGGAGAACACCGGAGCCGCGACGGACGACGCAACCCCCGGCGCCGGGGCCACCGGGGACGGGACGCCGACGGGGGCCGCCGCGACGACCCGCACCGGCGCGGGCGCGGAACCGCGGGAGGCCGCCACCGTCACCCCGCCGGCCAGCAGCAGCCCGACCGCCAAGGCCGGCGCCCACCAGCGGCGCCGGCCACGGCGGCCCTCCGGGCTAGGCCCGGGAGTCGGCACGGCGCCGGAGGACGAGCAGCCCGATCCCGGCCGCACCGGCCGCAGCGAGCCCGACCCCGACCACCAGCCCGGTCACCGAACCGCCGTCGACCGCCGCCTCACCGGTCTGCGCACCACCCCTGGGCAGGCCGCCGTTCTTCGGGTCGACCGCCGGCTTCGGCGCCAACGACGGCGTGGCAGCGCCCGGGACGGGCGACGCAACGGCCGAGACACTCGCGGACGGGGCGGCGGTCGGGGACGCGGACGGGGCGGCGGTGTCCGCGAACGCGACGGCGCCCGGCAGCACGAACGCACCGACGGCGAGAGCCGGAACCAGCGCGAGCCGCGCCACCCGGCGGACGGAAGCGGTACCTGACATCGGGATCCTCCGATCGTTCGTCGCCCGCGACCGGGACGGCCCCGGGTCGACGACGCCCACGCTAGGAAGCCCGCCGCACGACCGGCCGCCGGCGGGGTAACGGCCACCGCCCGGCTCTGTAACAGTCCGCGGGAGGAGCGCATTCAGGGGCTCGGCAGTGCGCGGACCGCCAGGGGCTCGGGGAACGGCGAGGCCAGGTCTGCTGACGGTTCACTGCCGGAGCGCGCGTCTGCTGCCGGTTCCCTTGAAGACACGCAGCAGCACGGACCTTCGATGGGCTCCGGCCGTCAGCAGCACGGACTCGCCGTTCCCCGAGCCCCTGAATGCGCGCTCTGCCGAGCCCCTGAGCGCGCGCGCTGCCGAGCCCCTGACCGGGCTCTGCCCGGGCCCCCGGATAAGCGCTGCTAGCGTGGCGGGCGTCGAGGTTCCGTTGTGGTGGAAGGGTCGCGCCGGCGATGGCCAAGTTCCTGCTGAGTCTGCACCTGCTGGTCGTGGCGCTGTGCATCGGTCCGGTCGCGGTGGCGGTGAGCATGTTCCCGCGCAAGGCGAAGGCCGCCCTCGCGGCGGGCCCGGAGCAGCCGGCCGCGCAGGTCTCGGTGCGGCTGCTGCACCGGATCAGCAACGTGTACGCGCTGATCGGTCTCGGCATCCCGCTGCTGGGCATCGGCACCGCGCAGGCGATGGGCGTGCTGGGCAACGCCTGGCTGATCACCTCGATCGTGCTGACGGCCGTCGCGGCGGGCGTGCTGCTGCTGGTGGTGCTGCCCGGTCAGCAGGCGACCGTCGACGCGCTGGACGCGACCGAGGACAAGGACGCCGAAACGGCGCGCGCCACCGGCAAGTTGAAGGCGCTGCCGATGACGGCGGGCGTGTTCAACCTGCTGTGGGCGGTCGTCCTGGTGCTGATGGTCATCCGGCCGGGGTCGACGAACGGGGCGTGACCCCGCGCACCTCGACCGCGGCGAGCAGTCGGGCGGTGGCGGCGGCGACCGCGGCCACCGCCGCGTCGAACGCCTCGCGGTTGTGGGCGGCGGGCACCCGGAACCCGGAGACCTTGCGGACGTACTGCAGCGCCGCCGCGTGCACGTCCTCGGGGGTGGCGTCGGGCGTCATCGGCGGGCGGAGCGTCTTGATGCTTCGGCACATGCCTCCAGTCTGCCGCGCCGCACCGACAGTCCGGCTCAGCCCGGGAGCTTGCGCAGCCGGGTCCCGGCCCGTTCGACGGCGCGGGCCACCACCGCGGTCTCCACCCGGCGGACCCCCAGCGGGCCCAGCACCTCGGTCTGGAACCGGTAGAGGGCCGGGTGGTCGGGGCAGAACACGGCGGCCATCAGGTTGGTCGGCCCGCTGGTGGCCAGCACCCCGTGCACCTGCGGGTGCCGGGCCAGCGCCTCGCCGGTCGCGGCGAGCCGTCCGGGCCCGAACCGTCGGTGGGTGCTGGGAGGATGCGGGGCATGGAGTTTCGTGATGCGGAGGAGCTGCGGCGGGTCTGCGCCGAGCGGTTGGGGGAGGGCCCCGGGGCGCAGTTCGCGGAGCTGGCGCGGCGCGGGTTCCGGCTGGAGGCCGCCACGGCGGACGCGCCGCCGACCGGCCGGTGCCGGCTCGGCGGGGCGGCGCTGCTCGAACCGGGCACGCCCTGGCCGGAGTTGGAGGGCGTGCCGCTGTCCCTGCACGCGGTCCTGGACACCGACGCGCTCGCGCCCTGGCTCGGCGCCGAACTGCCGCTCCGGCCGGGCCTGTTGAACTTCTTCTACCTCGATCCGGAGATCCCCTACGAGGAGTACCGCCGGCTCGACAGGTCCACCGCCCCGGACTTCCGGGTGCTCGCCGCCGATCCCGGGCGGGCGGTCGAGGTGCCCGCGCCCGCCCCGGCCCGGAGCTACCCGGCCCGGCCGGTCCACGCGGTCGGGTCGGTGATGCTGCCGGACTGCTGGGACGTCGACGACGACTTCGCGTACGACCGGGACCGGCGCTGGGGCGCGGCGGAGGTGGTCCTCGACCGGCTGGAGGACTTCGACGGGAACACCGCCGGGCGGCACTGCGCGTTCGGCTGGCCGGACACCTCGTACAGCACCGCGGTGACCCGCCGGGACGCCGACGGGCCCCTGGTCCACCTGCTCCAGCTCGCCGCCGACGAGGAGCTCGGCTGGGCCTGGGGCGACGACGGGTCGATCTACTTCGGCATCCCGCCGGCCGCCTTCGCGGCGGGCGACTTCGCCCGGGCCGAGTGGGAGGGGCGCTGCGGCTGAACCGCCCTCAGAGCTCCCGCAGTCGCACCGGCACCGTCGCGGCGGCGGTGAACACGGCGGCTGTGGTGGTGAGTTCGAGGTAGTGCAGGTCGCCGTCCCGGTGGGCGGTGGGCGGGTCGAGCGGGAGGTGCGAGAGGTCGAGCTCGCCGAGGGTGTCGAGGGTGGCGCGGCCGAGCTTGATCAGCGCCTCCTTGCGCACCCACAGCCGGAGGAAGGCGGCGGCGGGGTCGGGGTGGCCCTGGACCAGCGCGGCCTCGGCGGGGGCGAGGACGTGCTGGAGGGTGGCCGGGGCGCTGTCGCGCCGGCCGAGGTACTCGACGTCGACGCCGACCGGGACGGGGCCGGCCGCGGCGGCGATCACGCCGTGGGTGTGCGACAGGCTCAGGTGGGTGCCGGGGCGGTCGGTGAGGTACGGGCGGCCGTGGACGGTGCTGCCGCAGCCGGGACACTGCTGGCCGAAGGCGATCGCGGCGGGCTCGGTGCCCAGGTGCGCGGCGGCGCAGTACCGGACCAGCAGGTGGGCCGCGAGGTAGTCGTCGCGGTCGCCGTCCCGCCGGAACCGCTGCAGGCGTTCGCGTTCGAACCCGGTGAGCCACCGCTCGTCGGCGTCCGGGCGGGCGAGCACCTCGGCGGTGGTGGCGAGCATGGCGAACGGGGGGTTCGGCACGGGTCTCCCTTCCCGGGGCCGGCGGGGGTCGCCGGCGGTTTCATCGACGCAGGATCAAAATAGTCCGTTCGAATGATTTTTCGGCGGGTCGGTGTCCCGCTGTTCGAGACGGCGGGAGCGCTTCCCCTTTGCTGACCAGGTCTGCTGTCTGCTGACCAACCGTCAACGAGAGGGGTGTCCGTGCGACACGGCGTCCGTGGCAAGAACCCGCTGCTCCGCCTCGCGGCGGTGACGGCGCTCGTCGCCGCTCCACTGATCACACTGGCCGCGTCCGGAGAGGCCGCCCAGATGCTCCCGCCGCTGGGCCCGTGCTCGGGCCCCAACTGCCCGAGCCAGTGGGACCCGCCGCACACCGGACCTTTCGTCGGCGAGGACGCCACGCTCAACGTCTTCGTGGGCGGCGACTACCTGGTGCGGCAGAACGCGGCCGAGGCCGAGGGCAAGATCGCGATCCTCGGCAAGCTCGACATCGCGAAGGCCAACGGCGGCGCCTTCAACATGGGCGTGGTGGGCGCCGGCTCGATGGTCACCCCGCCGAACGCCACGGACCACGTCACGGTGGGCAGCTCGGTCTTCATGGAGAACAACCCGGCCAAGGACAACCCGAGCAAGCTGTTCATCGGCGGCACGGACTTCTTCGCCAACCCGCCGACGGCCCGCTGGGGCAACCTGGTGTACGGCACCACGCTGACCGGGGTCTACGACATCACCCCGCAGGGCCAGGCGATCCAGAACCCGGCGGCGATCGACGAGTTCAAGCCGCTGCGGCCGATCATCGAGCACCACTCCGCCTGCATGTGGGCCCAGGCGTCGACCGGCACCGTCACCACGGTGGGCGGGGTGCTGACGTTCACGGGTGACGGCACCAGCGCCCGCCAGGTGTTCAACTACGACGGGAACATCGGCGACATCTCGACCAACACCTTCCAGAACTTCGCGTTCGCGAACATCCCGCCCGGTGCCACGGTGATCGTCAACATGACGGGCGAGAACGTGTCGATCTACACCAAGAGCGGCACCGGCGAGGCCGACGACCCGCTGGTGGCGCTGCGGCCGAACCTGATCTGGAACTTCCCGCTGGCGAGCAGCGTGACGGTGGCGGGCGACGCCCAGTGGCAGGGCTCGATCATGACGGGCCAGGAGTCGAGCAACACCACGATCTCCAACCCGGGCACCAACGGCCGGGTGTACCTGGCGGGCAACCTGCTGCAGCAGGGCAGCGCTGGGACCGAGATCCACAACTACCCGTTCGACGGCGACCTGCCGGTCTGCGGTCCCAGCCCCTCCCCGTCGCCGAGCCCGTCCCCCTCCCCGTCGCCGAGCCCGTCTCCGTCGCCCTCGCCGTCGGACAGCGAGAGCCCCAGCCCGTCGCCCAGCCAGAGCACCAGCCCCGTGCCGTCGCCGAGCCCGAGCACCCCCGAGCCGACCGGCTCCCGTCCGCCGCACCCGCACCCGCTGCCGGACACCGGCGGCGGTGACCTGGTCGCCCCCGCGGCCGGGGCCGCCGCGGTGCTGCTGGGCCTGGGCGGCGGCGTGCTCGCGCTGGCCCGCCGCGCCCGCCGGGGCCGCCACGGCTGAGAACGCTGGTGAGTGACGGACGGCCGGGGCCCGCGGGCCCCGGCCGTTCCCGTGCGCCGGCGGGCCGTCAGGTGACCTCGCCGCGGCGGGCGAAGCGCTCGGCGCGCCACTCGCCGCTCGCCAGCACCTCGCGCAGGGCGGTGGCCGCGTCGTGCACGTCGGTGCGGGAGAGGTAGAGCGGGGTGAAGCCGAAGCGCATCAGGTCGGGGGCGCGGAAGTCGCCGATCACGCCGCGGGCGATCAGCGCCTGGACCACCGCGTAGCCGTCCGGGTGCCGCAGCGCGACCTGGCTGCCGCGCCGGGCGTGCTCCCGCGGGGTGACCGGTTCGACCTCCAGGTCGGCGGTCGACTCCAGGAACAGGTCGGACAGTTCGAGGCTCTTGGCGCGCACGGCGGCCGGGTCGGCCAGCTCCCAGACCTCCAGCGCGGCCTCCAGCGCGGCCAGGCCGAGGATCGGCGGGGTGCCGGTGAGGAACCGGGTGACGCCCCCGGCGGGCCGGTAGCCGGGCTCGAAGTCGAACTGCCGGGCGTGCCCGAACCAGCCGGTCAACGGCTGTGCGGCGTCGGCCTGGTGGCGGGCGGCGGCGTACAGGAAGGCGGGCGCGCCCGGGCCGCCGTTGAGGTACTTGTAGCCGCAGCCGACGGCGAAGTCGACGCCCGCCGCGTCCAGTTCGATCGGCAGCGCGCCCGCGGTGTGGCACAGGTCCCAGACGGCCAGCGCCCCGGCGGCGTGGATCCGCTCGGTGACGGCCGCCATGTCCAGCAGTTCGCCGGTGCGGTAGTCGACGTGCGAGAGCAGCACCACGGCGGCCTCGGAGTCCAGCACGGCGTCCAACCGGGCGGCGGAGTCCAGCAGGACGGTCCGGCTGCCCGGGTGCAGGGCGCCCAGGCCCTCGGCGACGTACCGGTCGGTGGGGAAGGCGTGCCGCTCGACGAGCAGCGCCGGGCGGCCGGGGCGCAGCCGCAGGGCCGCGCCGAGCACCTTGAACAGGTTGACCGAGGTGGAGTCGCAGACCACCACCTGGCCGGGCGCGGCGCCCAGCAGGTGCGCGCCGAGCCGGTCGCCGAGCCGCCCGGGCTGGTGGAACCAGCCGGCCTCGTTCCAGGACCGGATCAACCCGGTGCCCCACTCGCCCGCCACCACCTTCGCCAGGTGGCCGGGGGTGCGGCGGGGCAGCGCGCCCAGCGAGTTGCCGTCGAGGTAGAGCACCCCGGCGGGCAGGTCGAACTCGGCGCGCAGGGCGTGCAGCGGGTCGGCGGCGTCGCGGGCCGCGCACTGCTCACGGGTGGGGGTCACGGCATCGCTCCCGGAGGGTTCGGAGATCGTCGCGGTCGGCGGTCGGCGGTCGGCGGTCGGCGGTCGGCGGTCGGCGGTCGGGGCCGTGCGAGGGCCGGCCCGGCGGCCGGCGCGGTTCAGAGGTCGTTGCGGACGGCCCACAGCTCGGGGAAGACGTCCTGGTCGGCGGACTGCTTGAGCCAGCTCAGGCCGCTGGAGCCGCCGGTGCCGGGTTTGCCGCCCATGGTGCGCTTGACCGCGGAGTAGTGCCGCTGGCGCCAGCGGGTGACCCGCTCGGCGGTGTCCAGCAGGGCCTCGCCGAGCCGGACCAGGTCGGCCAGCGCCGGATCGGTGTAGACGGCCCGCCAGGCGGCCTCCACGGCCGCGTCGTGGCGGTGCCGGGAGGTGACCGGCCGCCCGGGTACCGCCAGGCCGCGCCGGGCCAGCACGGCCAGCGCCTCGTCGTACAGGCCGGGGGTGCGCAGCGCGGCGAACAGCGCGTCGTACTCGGCGGGGGAGTCCCGGTACATCTCCAGCAGGCCCTCGCTGCGGTTGCCGAGCAGGAACTCCAGCAGCAGGAAGGCCGAGGACTGGAAGCCGGACGCCTCGCCGAGCGCCGGGCGGAAGGCGCTGAACTCGGCGGGCGTCATGGTGGCCAGCAGGTCCCAGGAGCCGATCAGCACGTCCTGGGTGTGCTGCCCGCGGCGCAGCGCGGCCAGCGCGGCGTCCAGGTCGTCGGCGCGCAGCGCGGCGCGGGCGGCGTCCCAGTCGCGGTGCAGCAGGTCGAAGAGCAGCTCCATCACCTGGGTGGTGACGATGAACGAGTACTCGGCGGGCTCCGCGCTGCGCGGCCGCTGGAGCGCGTGCAACTCGGCCAGGCGCACGTACCGGGCGTAGGGGGTGGACGCGCCGGGGTCCTGCTCGGGGCCGAACCGCAGGTGGGGACGGTGGGTCTGGCCGGTCATGGCCGGTACCTCCTCGGATCCGCCCGCCCGGGGTGCGGCGGGCGCCACCCATTGTGCGGCGCGGGGCGCTGCTCTTGAATGGGCGTCGTAGCCCGGATGGGGGCACCCGCCTTCCGTTCGTGAGGCGTTCGGCCCCGATCGCCTGACGAACGTGAAGGAGCCGCCGTGGACGCGGTGGACCGCCTGCTGCTGGCCGAACTCCAGGCCGACGCGCGGCTGTCGTACAACGAGCTGTCGCGCCGGGTGAACCTCTCCCCGCCGGCCGTCGCCGAACGGGTGCGCCGACTGGAGGCGGACGGGGTGATCACCGGCTACCACGCGCACCTGGCCCCCGCGAAGGCCGGGGCGGCGGTGATGGCCCTGGTCACGGTGGAGTGCTACGGGGTGCGCTGCCTGCTGCGCGACCCGGAGGTGGCGTGCTGGCCGGAGGTGTTCCAACTGCACCGGGTGACCGGCGGGGCGTGCTGCGTGCTGCTGGTCGGGGTCCCGGACATGCCCGCCTTCGAGCGGCTGACCGACCGGCTCGGCGGCTACGGGCAGCCGACCAGCTCGATGATCCTGTCCAGCCCGGTGCCGTGGCGCCCGCTCAGCCCCTGAGCCGGGGCGGGCATCGAGGGCACGGGGGAGGGCGGTGGGCGGGGGTAGGTCGCCTGGCGGCGGGCCGGGGGTGGTGGGGGAGGGCGCCTGGCGGCGGGCCGGGGAGGGGTCGGGGGATGGCTGTGGCGCCCGCTCAGCCCCTGAGTCGGGGCGGGCGTGGAGGGCACGGGGCAGGGTGGTAGGCGGGGGGAGGTCGCCTGGCGGCGGGCCGGGGAGGGGTCGGGGGATGGCTGTGGCGGCTGCTCAGTGCCTGGGCCGGGGCGGGCGTGGAGGGCACGGGGGGCGGGTGGTGGGTGGGGGAGGTCGCCTGGCGGCGGGCCGGGGAGGGTTTGGGGGGATGGTTGTGGCGGCTGCTCAGTGCCTGGGCCGGGGCGGGTGTGGAGGGCGTGCGGCAGGGCGGCGGGGGTCAGTAGCCGTTCTGGGACTCGGCCAGGTGGACGCCCAGGCTCTCCAGGCCGTACAGGAACATCTCGACGCCGACCGCGGCCAGGAGCAGGCCCAGCAGGCGGGACAGCACCTCCAGGGAGGTGCGCCGGCTGGCCCGTAGCAGGGGGGCGAGCAGCAGCACGCACAGGCAGTCCACCGCGATCACCGCGACGTACATGGCGGCGACCGTGGAGTGCCAGCCCAGGGTGTCCCGGGTCAGCGACTCGACCAGCAGGGCGGTGATGGCCAGCGGGCTGGCCACGTACGGCAGCAGCAGTTCGCGGATGCCGTCGGCGAGCGGGTTGGCAAGGTGGGCGTCCTCCTTGGAACCGCCGAGGTGGACGCCCAGGACCAGGGCGACCGCGTAGATGAAGAAGATCACCCCGCCGGCGAGCTGCAGCGACTGGTCGGAGATGTGGAACAGCGCGGCCATGAAGTCCGCGCTGTAGGCCAGCACCAGGCCGACCACGGCCGCGACCAGCGAGGAGACCAGGGTGAGCTTGCGCAGTTCGGCCGGGGTGCGGGTCTGGCTGAGCTGCGCGAAGGCGAGCAGCACCTTCGGCGGGCCGACCACGGCGAAGAAGGTGACGAAGACGGTGCTCAGGGTGATCGCCGACATGCGCCCATGATGGGCCGTCAGCGCAGCCGAACCGTGACGCCACCCTGGCGCAGCACGTCGAGGACCGCGTCGAAGTAGGAGACCTCCCGCCCGTCCGGCCCGGTCACCCGGCGGGTGAGCGCCCGGGCGGAGTCCGTCGCCCGCCGCCAGACCAGCACGAACGGCGGCTCGGGGCCGAAGCCGCCGCGCAGGCAGTCGGCCAGCGCGTCCAGGTTGCCGCCGTAGTAGCGGTCGGGGGCGGCCACGGCGCGGCCCAGCTCGGTCCAGAGCGCGGGCTCGTCGGTGATCCGCTCGCCGGGCAGGACGTACTCGGGCGGCTGGGGCGGGGTCGGCACGGGGGACTCCTGTCGGTGGGTGCGCGTCGCCCGGATGGCTCCGCCGGGTCGAACGGGGCCGGTGCGCGCGTTGGGATGGCCCTAACTCTTCTCTTCCACACCAGGGGCCACATCATGACCTGTCTGCACCGCAAGGATCTCGGGCTGCTGGCGCTGCGCGCCGCCGTCGGCGGCGTCCTGTTCGCGCACGGGACGCAGAAGCTGTTCGGCTGGTTCGGCGGCGCCGGGCCGGAGGGCACCGCGCAGGCCATGGAGCACATGGGCTTCGTCCCGGGCGAGCGCAGCGCGTACGCGGCCGGGCTGGGCGAGGCGGGCGGCGGCGCGCTGCTCGCGGTCGGCCTGGCCACCCCCGCGGCCGGGTCGATCATCGCCGGGACGATGGCGGGCGCGATCTCGGTGCACGCCCCGGCGGGCTTCTTCGCGCACGGCGGCGGCTACGAGTACCCGGCCCTGCTGGGTGCCTGCGGGCTGGCCCTGGGCGTGGCCGGGGCGGGCCGCTACTCGCTGGACGCCGCGCTGCGCCACCGGCTGGCCCGCCCCTGGGTGGGGGCGCTGGCGTTCGCGGCCAGCGCGGTGGGCGCGGCGGCGGTGCTGACCAGCCGCCAGGACGAGGTGCGCCGCCGGGAGGCCCGGGCCGCGGACGACGCGGCCCGCGAGGAGGGCAGCGGGCTCTCCTGACCGGCCGGGCCCCCCGACCCGCCGGCCCCCGGCCGGCCGGGCCTCCTGAACCCCCGTACGCCCGCCGGGCGTTCGCAACCGAAGGGATCATCCGTTGACGAAGCGATCGATGCGGACCGCCGCCGGGTGGACGGCGGCCGTTCTGCTGGGCGGCGCGGTGCTGGCCGGCTGCTCCTCGGACGGTTCGCCGTCCCCGGCGGCGTCCTCGGCGCTGGAGGGCGCCAAGTCGGCGGTGGCCTCGGCGGCCTCCTCGGCCACCGCCGCGATCGGCTCGGCGGCCGCTTCGCTGGGCGCCTCGGCGCAGGCCGCCGCCTCCTCGGCGCTGGCGAGCGTCAAGGGCGGGCTGGACGCCAAGGACGACGTGGCGCTGGGGACGGCCACCACCGGCTCGGACGGGAAGCTGTCGGTTCCGCTGACGGTCACCAACCACGGTTCCGACTCCGGCAAGTACACGATTCAGGTCAACTTCGAGGACGGGTCGGGAAACCTGCTCGACGCGGTGGTGGTGAACGTCCCGGAGGTGGCCGCGGGCGCGTCCGCGCAGGCCACGGCGGAGAGCAACCGTTCGTTGGAAGGCAGTGTGACGCCCGTGGTGGCGAATGCGCTGCGGTACTGACCGGACACCGAACCTTAAGCGTGGCGTAAGCGTCAGATCCCGCTCTTGACGGCCGAGTTGGTCTAGTCCATTTTACTTGGCAGGTGCAGGGAGCCCCTGGGCCGGCGCCGGTGGTTTAGACCACCGGCGCCGGTTCGGCTTACCCGCACCCGGTGTTTGTGCAGGCCAAAGCTCGATTCCCCTGTCATGCCCAGGCCGTGTGACCCCACCTCGCACGGTTCGTGCCCGGTCTTGACAGGACCCCCACAACCAGGAGTCACGCAGCCATGCTTCGTTCCGTTTCCCCCCAGTCGCCTTCGCGGCGGCGGCCGAAGAGCTGGGCCGCGCTCGCGGCCGGCACCGCGGCCTCCCTGCTGCTCGGCGGCACCCTGGCGCTGACCGGCGGGACCGCCCAGGCGGCCCCGACCAACTCGACCGGCGCCGCGGCCACCAGCGGCGGCATCAAGGTCGCGTACTTCGACCAGTGGTCGATCTACTCGAACGCGTACTACCTCAAGACGATGCAGGACACGGGCGCCGCCGGGAAGCTCGACTACATCATCTACGACTTCGCGAACATCAACCCGACCACCCTGTCCTGTTTCGAGGCCAACAAGGCCGCGTCGCAGAACGAGGACGACCCCAACGCGGGTGACGGCGCGGGCGACTCGTTCGCCGACTACCAGAAGAGCTTCGGCGCCGACATCTCGGTCGACGGCGTGGGCGACACCTGGAACCAGCCGATCGTCGGCAACTTCAACCAGCTGAAGAAGCTGAAGGCGAAGAACCCGAACCTCAAGGTCCTGATGTCGATCGGCGGCTGGACCTACTCGAAGTACTTCTCCGACGCCGCGGCCACCGACGCTTCCCGCAAGAAGCTGGTGTCCTCCTGCATCGACATGTTCATCAAGGGCAACCTGCCCTCCGAGGGCGGCTACGGCGGCCCGGGCACCGCCGCCGGCATCTTCGACGGCTTCGACCTGGACTGGGAGTACCCGGGCGGCAACGGCCACACCGGCAACCACGCCTCCCCCAACGACAAGCAGAACTTCACCGCGCTGCTCGCCGAGTTCCGCAGCCAGCTGGACGCCCAGGGCAAGACCGACGGCAAGACCTACGGCCTCGCGGCCGCGGTCGGCGCCGGCCAGGACAAGATCAAGCAGGTCGAGACCGACAAGATCGGCCAGTACCTGACCTTCCTGGACATCATGACGTACGACATGCACGGCGGTTGGGAGGCCCAGGGCCCGACCAACCACCAGGCCCCGATCTACACCAACCCGAACGACCCGATGAACCCCGTCCCGGGCGGCAACGGCAAGTACTCGGTGGACGCGGCGGTCAAGGCCTACACCGTGGGTGACCCGCAGTACGGCATCCCCGGCGGCTTCCCGGCGAAGAAGATCAACGTCGGCATCCCGTTCTACTACCGCGGCTGGACCGGCGTCTCGGCCGGCACCACCCACGGCCTGTTCCAGAAGGCGTCCGCCCCGGCCCCCGGCGGCACCTACTCCGGCGGCGTGGCCGGCATCAAGATGTACAAGGAGCTGAACGGCTTCGTCGACAACCCGGCGTACACCTACTGGGACGACATCGCCAAGACCGCGTACTTCTACGACGGCACCACCTTCTGGTCCGGCGAGAACGCCCAGTCCATCCAGGCCAAGCTCGACTACGCGCACTGCAACGGCCTCGGCGGCTCGTTCATGTTCTCCATGTACGACCTGGGCACCCAGACCGCGCTGTTCGACAAGACGGTGAGCGCCACCAACGGCTCCGCCGCCTCCTGCCCGGCCGCCCCGACCGGCTCGGCCACCCCGTCGGCCTCGGCCTCCGCCTCGCAGTCGGCCAGCCCGTCCGCGTCGGCCTCCGCCTCCGCCTCGGCGTCCGCGTCGACCTCGGCCTCGGCCTCCGCCTCCGCGTCCTCCTCCGCCTCGACCGGCGCCTGCGCCGGTGCCCCGAGCTGGAGCGCCGCGACCGTCTACGCGACCCCGACCAAGGTCTCCTGGAAGGGCCACTACTACACCAACAAGTGGTGGACCACCAACGAGGACCCGAGCCTGAGCGGCGCCTGGGGCGTCTGGACCGACAACGGCGCCTGCTGATCACCTGATCACCCGGCACCGCTGATCGACTGATCAACCCCGCGAGGGGCGCGAGGAGAGAGATCTCCCCGCGCCCCTCGTTCGCTTTTCCCGGGCAGTGCGGGCGCTACGGCCGGTGCGGCCGGTCAGCAGGTCAGCAGGTCAGGTCGTCGGTGCGGCCGAGCGCGTCCGGCTGGGTCTCCTCGATCCGGCGCAGCATCCGGGTCAGCGTGGCGGCCAGCTCGGGGCGGGCCCCGGCCGCCACGTCCTGGAGCAGGTCGGCCTCGAAGACGGCGGCCATCCGCATCAGCTCCAGCCACTTGCCGCGGCCCTCGGCGGTCAGTTCGATGATCACCCGGACCCGGTTGGCCTCGTCGCGCTCCCGGGTGACCAGGCCCTCGGCGACCATCCGGTCGATCCGGTGGGTCATCGCGGCCGGGGTCAGGCCGAGCCGCTTGGCCAGCTCGCCCGGGCCCAGCTGGTAGGGGGCGCCGGCGAACACCAGGGCCTTGAGCACCTCCCACTCGGCGGAGGTGATGCCGAGGGTGGCCAGCTGGCGGCCGTACGCCACGTTCATCCGGCGGGCGAGCCGGGACAGGGTGGAGACGATGGTCTCCACCTGCGGGTCCACGGTGGGGAATTCCCGCTGGTAGACGGCCACCTGCTCGGCGATGCCGAGCTCGGCGGCGGTCGGGGGCTCCGCTCTGCGTGCGCTCATGCGCTCATTGTTCCACGCAGGGTGCAGCTGTTAAGCCTTTGACGCCTTAAGCTTCGGATGGTAAGACTTTAGGTCTGAAATCTTACGGAGTAAAGGACGGGCCGAGGGGTCCGGCCCGACGCAGGTGAAGAGGGGTGTGCAGTGAAGGAGTGGGGCGGCCGACTGCGCCGCGTCCAGATCGGCAACGCGCTCAGCGCGTTCGGCAGCGGGTTCACCCTGCCGTACATGTTCGTGTACGTGGACCAGGTGCGCGGCCTCGGCTCCGCGGCGGCGGGCGCGGTGTTCACCGTGTTCGCGCTCGCCGCGCTGGCCGTGCTGCCGTTCACCGGCCGCGGCATCGACCGGTACGGGCCGCGCCCGGTGCTGCTGGTCGGCACCGTGCTGGCCGCCGTCGGCGCGTTCGCCTTCGGGCAGGCCGCGAGCACGCCCGGGCTGCTGCTCTCCTCCTTCCTGTTCGGCGCGGGCGTCACCACCTGCCAGCCCGCGCTCGCCACGATGATCGTCCGCTGCACCGGGCGCACCGAGCGCTCCCGCGCCTTCGCGCTCCAGTTCACCCTGGTCAACCTCGGCATGGGCATCGGCGCCCTGGTCGGCGGCCAGATCGTCGACACCGCCGACCCGGCCAGCCTGACCAGGCTGTTCACCATCGAGGCGGTGACCTTCCTCGGCCTGGCCGCCGTCACCGGCAGCGCGAAGATGCCTCCGGCGGTCGTCGAACCGGAGCCGGCCGGGGCGGCGGGCAGCAGCGCTGCGGCCGGCGGCCCGGCGAAGGGCGGCGGGCTGCGGGCGATGGTCGCCGACAAGGCGATGCTGCGGCTGTGCGTCCTCGCCGGACTGATCTTCTTCACCTGCTACGGGCAGTTCGAGTCCGGCGTCGCCGCGTTCGCCACCGACACCGTCGGCACCGCGCCCTCCACCCTCGGCCTCGCCATCGGCGCCAACGCGCTCACCATCGTGCTGCTGCAGATGTTCGTCGTCCGGATCACCGAGCGCCGCCGCCGCACCACCGCGATGGCCGCCGCCGGCGCGGTCTGGCTGGCCGCCTGGGGCATGGCCGTGGTCGCCGGGCTGATCCGCACCGAGACGATGGCCGCGACGGTCGCGATCGTCGCCGTCTACGCCCTGTTCGGCGTCGGCGAGTCGCTGCTCGCCCCCACCATGGGCCCGATCGTCGCCGACCTCGCCCCCAGCCGGCTGCTCGGCACCTACAACGCCGGGTACGCCCTGGTGAAGCAGATCGCCGTCGCCGTCGGCCCCGCCGTCGGCGTCCTCCTGGTCGGCTCCGGGACGTGGCCGCTGTACCTCGCCGCGATGGCGCTGTGCACGCTGCTGATCGTCGCCCTCGCCGTCCGCCTGCGCGAGCACCTCACGCCCGCGCAGGACAACGTCCGGGTGCTGGCCGTGCAGCAGCACGAACTGCGCGAGCTCCAGACGGCGGCCTGAACAGGTAGGAGGGCAGCCGTCGGGACCCGGGGGAACTGTCGACGGACGAGCATGCACCACCAGGGGCCCGGGGAACGGCGGGGCCGTGCTGCTGAGTGGCCGGAGCCCATCGGAGTGTCCGTGCTGCTGCGTGTCTTCAACGGAACCGGAAGCCGACGCGCGCTCCGGCAGTGAACCCGCAGCAGACTGGTCCTCGCCGTTCCCCGGGCCCCTGGGTGCGCGCTCTGCCGGGCTCCTGGGGGCGCGCCCTGCCGGGCTCCTGGGGGCGCCTCCTAGCGGGCGATCGGCATCAGGAGGGAGAAGGTGTCGGCGCGGGCGGGGAAGCGGATGGCGAGGGGGGCGATCGGGCCGCCGAGTTCGAGGACGAGTTGCTCGGCGGTGCCGGCGGCTTCGAGGAGGTACTCGCGGTTGACGTGGACCAGCAGGTCGGTGGTGGTGGCGGAGAGGGCGTCGGCCGGGGTGGCGGTCAGGACGGTGGCGGGGGTGCCGTCGGCGGTCTCCTCGGGGAGGGCGCGGAGTTGGGCGGCGGTCAGGGTGATGCGGTGGGTGGGCTCCAGGCGGAGCAGGCGGCGGTAGTCGGGGAAGTCGGCTTCGGCGGGTTCGCCGGAGAGGGTGCGGCCGGCCGCGCGGATGGTGAAGTGGGCGCCGTCGAAGGTGAGTTCGGCCTCCTCGGCGTCGGCGAGCAGGGCCCGGGCGGCGTCCGCGAGGGCGGTGGGGAGCAGGGCGGAGGCGGGCGGGCCGTCCAGGGCGGCGGGGCAGTCGGCGACGGCCAGCCGGTAGCGGTCGGTGGCGACCAGGTGGAGCGCGCCGTCCTCCGCGTCCAGGAAGACGCCGGCGACGGCGGGCAGCGCGGCGTCGGCCGGGGCGGCGAAGCGCACCGCGTCCAGGGCGGCGGCCAGGGCGGGGGCGGGGACGGTCAGGCGGGTCTGCGGCACGGGGTGCTCCCGGGAGTCGATCAGGTCACGGACGGCGGAGAGCTCCCGGCGGGCGTCGGTCAGGCCGTCCTCCAGGCGGCGCAGGTGCGCGTCCAGCTCGGCCCTGGCCTCGGCCGGGGTGCCGGTCAGCACCCGGGTGATCCCGGCCAGCGGCAGGCCGACCCGGCGCAGCCGGGCCAGCAGGCGGGCGTCCGGCAGCTGCTCGTCGGCGTACCAGCGGTACCCGGTGTGCGGGTCGACGGCGGCGGGGGCGAAGACGCCCGCGCCGTCGTAGAACCGCAGGGCGCTGACGCCCAGGCCGCTGGCCCGGGCCATTTCGCCGATGCTGCGCATGGTGCTCTCCACGTGGTTGACCCTGGTCCCTCGACCTGGTCGAGGGTCAACCGTAACGGCGCGCGGCGCGCGGGGGAGAATGCTCCGGGCACCCTGGTCCGCCACCCGCGAGGGCTCGCGGCCGCAGGCTAGGATGCGGACATTGCGGACAAGTCGTCAACTGTGGTCGAACGGGGAGGGTATGGCGCTGGCGGTGACGGAGCGGCGGCAGCAGCGGGAACGGGAGACGGTGCGCGCCGCGCCGGCGGAGGACAGGTACCGGTGGTGGGGCCCGCTGGCGGTGGCCGTCTTCGCCGGAGTGCTGCGGCTGTGGAACCTGGGGTACCCGCACGCCTTCGTCTTCGACGAGACGTACTACCCCAAGGACGCCTGGGCGCTGTGGCACACGGGCTACGAGACGGCCTGGCCGGACAACGCGAACCAGCTGATCCTGGGCGATCCCCAGGTGATCCCGACGGGCAAGGCCGCCGCGTTCATCGCGCACCCCCCGCTCGGCAAGTGGATCATCGGCCTGGGCACCCACTTCTGGGGCCTGCACCCCTTCGGCTGGCGGATCGCCGTCGCCGTGCTCGGCACGCTCAGCGTGCTGATGGTGGCCCGGATCGGGCGGCGGCTGTTCCGCTCCACCCTGATCGGCTGCGTCGCCGGGCTGCTGATGGCCGTCGACGGCCTGCAGTTCGTGATGAGCCGGGTCGGCCTGCTGGACGGCGTCTCCGCGTTCCTGGTGCTCGGCGCGTTCGGCGCCCTGCTGGTCGACCGCGACCGCACCCGGGACCTGCTGCGCGCCGCCCGGGCCGAGGGCGGCCGGGCCGCCGACGAGGTCCGGTTCGGCCTGCGCCCCTGGCGGCTGGCCGCCGGCGTGCTGCTCGGCGCGGCCTGCGCCGTCAAGTGGACCGGCGCGCCCGCGCTCGCCGTGTTCACCGTCCTCGTCCTGCTCTGGGACCAGGCCGGGCGGCGCGCCGCCGGGGCCCGGCACCCCTGGCGGTCGATGCTCCGGCGCGACCTGTGGCCCGCCGCCGTGTCGATGCCGCTGGCCGGGCTGCTCACCTACGTGCTGTCCTGGACCGGCTGGCTGGCCACCGACGGCGGCTACGACCGGCACTGGGCGGACGGGCGCTCCGGGGCCTTCAGCTGGGTGCCGGCGCCGCTGCGCAGCCTGTGGCACTACCACTCCGAGATCTGGCACTTCAACACCAACCTGCACGACCCGCACACCTACCAGTCGAACCCGTGGAGCTGGCTGGTCCAGGGCCGCCCGGTCTCGATGTACTGGGAGCAGGTGCCGGCCGGCCAGAAGGGCTGCACCGCGTCCGGCGGCTGCGCCAGCCAGATCCTCGCGCTCGGCACCCCCGTCCTGTGGTGGGCGGCCTGCTTCGCGCTGGCGTACGCGCTCTACCGCTGGTTCTTCCGGCGGGACTGGCGCTCCGGCGCGCTCCTGGCCGCCGTCGCCGCCGTCTACCTGCCCTGGTTCCGCTACCAGGAGCGCACCGTCTTCTCCTTCTACATGGTGGTGCTGGTGCCGTTCCTGTGCCTGGCCGTCGCGCAGATGCTCGGCGCGATGCTCGGCCCGGAGGGCAGCACGCCCAGCCGCCGCCGGTGGGGCGCGGCCGGGGCCGGGCTGATCGTGGTCGCCGTCATCGGGTGCTTCGCGTTCTTCTACCCGCTGTACACGGCGGAGGTGATCCCGATGTCCGACTGGCACACCCGGATGTGGTTCACCAGCTGGATCTGACGCCTTGGCGTTCCGCCACGTCGCCGCAGGCGGCGCCCAACTCCTGCCGGTCACCCCGGCGTTGGGCGCCGCCTGCGCCGTGCTGCTGGCCGTCGCCGCGCTGGTCGCCGGCCGGGGCGGCCTCGGGCACGGCCGGGCGGTGCTGCGGGCCGGGCTGCGGGCGGCCGTCCAACTGGCCCTGGTCGCCCTGGTGATCGCCTGGGTGGTGCGCTCGCTGTGGACGTCCGCGCTGTTCGTGCTGCTGATGTTCGCCGTCGCGGTGCGCACCGCCGGGGGGCGGATCGGCGAGGGCGGGCGGCGGGAGGGGGAGAGCGGGCGGCGCGGAGCCGGGCTGCGCGGCGCCGCCGGGCGGTGGGAGTGGGCCTGGGCCGCGGTGCCGATCGCCGCCGGGGTGCTGCCCGTCCTGCTGCTGCTCGCCGCGACCGGGCTGCTGCCCGCCAAGGGCATCACCGTGATCCCGGTGGCCGGGATCCTGATCGGCGGGGCGCTCACCGCGACCTCGCTGGCCGGACGCCGGGCGCTGGACGAACTGCGGCTGCGGCACGGCGAGGTGGAGGCCGCGCTCGCGCTGGGCTTCGAGGACCGCGACGCCCGGCTGGAGGTCTGCCGGACCGCCGCCGCGACCTCGCTCGTCCCCGCCCTCGACCAGACCCGCACGGTCGGCCTGGTCACCCTGCCCGGCGCGTTCGTCGGCATGCTGCTCGGCGGGGCGACGCCCGTGCAGGCCGGGGCGGTGCAACTGTTCGTGCTGGTCGCGCTGCTCGCGGTGGAGGCGGTCGCGGTGACGGCGGTGCTGGAGCTGGTCGGCCGGGGCCTGGTCGGGGCGGCCGCCGGCGTCCGGTAGGCTCTGCCCGTTGTTGAAGGGGAGTAGCCCTCCACCGGACCGTCGACATACTGGCCCGTCCCTCGTGGACAGCCCGGCGCCCGGGGCACCCTGCGGGGTGTCGGCGAGACCTTCGGCCGCAGTGCTGTGACCATGAACCAGTGCTGCCGGGCCGAGGCGTCCCCTGCTGCGGGTGGCTCCGGGCGCGGCGGCCCCGAGACGGAGAGAACCCCCGCCACCGATGAACAGTCTGACCATCGCCGCGCTGACGTTCGGCATCATCTTCCTCGCCGAACTCCCGGACAAGACCGCCCTGGCCAGCCTGGTCCTCGGCACCAAGTACCGGGCCGGCTACGTCTTCGCGGGCATCGCCGCCGCGTTCGCCCTCCAGGTCGGCCTGGCGCTGGCCGCCGGCAGCCTGCTCGCCCTGCTGCCGCAGCGCTGGGTCGAGGGCATCACCGGCCTGCTGTTCCTCGGCGGCGCCGCCATGCTGCTGTGGCACAAGGAGGACGAGGACGACGGCGCCGAGGGCAAGGAGCCCGCGAACCACTCCTTCTGGAAGGTGGCCGGCACCAGCTTCGTCATCGTCGCGGTCGCCGAGTTCGGCGACCTCACCCAGATCATGACCGCCAACCTCGCCGCCAAGTACAGCGACCCGCTGGCCGTCGGCCTGGGCGCCTGGCTGGCGCTGTGCGCGGTCGGCGGCGTCGCCATCGTCGGCGGGCAGAAGCTGCTCCAGCACGTGCCGATGAAGGTCATCGTGCGGGTCGCCGCGCTGGCGATGATCGCGCTGGCGGCGTGGAGCCTGTTCAAGGCGGTCACCGGCTGACGCCGGGTCACCTCCGCTTCTGCGCGGGAACTCGGGCGCGCGGGGTCAGCAGTTGCGGCCCTGCGGCGTCTGGGCCAGGGCGGCCTGGGTGGCCGCGTCGTAGACCCCGTCCTGGTACTGCCGGGGCTTCCCGTCGCCGAACAGGTCGCGCTGGACGCCCGACAGGACCTGCCGCGTCCAGTCGCCGAAGCCCGGCTGGTTGCTGCGGGTGCGGTCCATGGTGAGCGCGCCGATCTGGTTGCACCGGTAGGCCATCAGCGCCTGCTGCATCTGCGTCACCTCCGGGCCGGTGTCGCCGAACTTCAGCACCTTGCCGGTGGTCGGCGGGGGCGGCGTGCTCTCGGTGGTCGGGGCGGCCGGGGTGCTCGGTGCGGGCGGGGCCTCGGTGGTCGGGGCGGCGGCGGCCTTGGTGGTGGTCGTCTGGGTCGGGCGGGCCGTGCTGCGGGTCGGCGAGGCGCTCTCCTCCGGCTCGGCCGGGGCGGAGGTCCCGGCGGCCGGGGAGGGGTCGGCGGGGGTCGGCGTCACCTCGGCCGGGGAGGTCACCGCCGGGCCGCTCGGCGCGGGCAGCGCGTCGTCCACCTTCGCCGGACCGCCGGAGGACAGCAGCATCGCCAGGGCCACGCCCAGCGCGGTCACGCCGACCGCACCGCCCGCGATCACCAGTCGGCGGCGGTCGGCGCTCTGCCGCCGCTGCTCGCGCCGGTCGGCCCGGCTGACCGGGTCGTCAGCGCCGTCCTCGCGGAAGGTGAACATGCCGAGGTCGGTGCCGGGCGTCCCGGACCACTCCTCCTCGCCGGGCCCGTCCTCGCCGTACTGCGCGTCGTGGCCGCCGAGTTCGAGCAGCTGGGTCGCCTCGGCCCCGGAGGGCGGCGGCGCCGACGGGTACCCGGCCGGGGCGGGCTGCGGCGGCACCGGGCCCAGGGTGAGCGGCATGGTCTGCTCGACGGCCGGCAGCGGCTCCTGGGCCGGCCCCGGCGGCGGGATCGGCACGAAACGGCCCGGTGCGCCCTGGGGTCCGCCCGGCGGGGCCTGGGGCGGGGCCTGCGGCGGGACGGGCGGCAGCAGTTGGGTCGCGGTGGCGTCCGGGTGCGGCTGCCCGGCGGGTCCGGCGGGCGGCGGCGGGCCGAACGGGCTGGCGGACTGCGGGACGTGCGGGGCCCGGGGCGGGGGCGGCGGGGGTGCGGTGGGCGGCCCGGTGATCGGCTGCACGGCGGGGGGCCGCGCGGCGGTCGTCGGCACGGACACCGGGGGGACGGCGATCGGCGCGGCGGCTGCCGGGGGTGCGGTGACCGGCTGCACCGGGGACGGGCCGACCCGGGTGGCGAACGGGTCGACCGCCGGGTCACCGGCCTCCACCACGGGCGTTCCGGCCACGTACGGCCGGACCAGCGGCGGGCCCTCCAGGTGGGGGAGGACCGCAGTCTCCTCGGTCGCGGAGACGGCGTCGCAGGCGCAGCCGCCGGCCGTGCGTGCGGTACCGCAGCGGGGGCAAGGCTCTGCCGGCATGGGCCGGTCCTCCTCGGGTCGGAATCGAACGGGGGTGATTATGCAGGAGCAATCCCCGGGGCGACAGGGACGCCCGGGCCCTGACCCGCTTCCCGTCCGGTTCGGCACCGTTTGGGACGGTTACCGGTGGCCATCCGGCCCGCTTTCCCGCAGGTCGCCCCGGACCGGAGCCCGGCCGTCCGCTCAGTCGTCAAGGGCGCCGGCGTCCGCTCCGGTGTCCGGGGTGCAGGCGTCCGCTCCGGTGTCCGGGGTGCCGCCCTGTTCGCGGAACCGCTGCGGGCTGATCCCCCGGACCCGCTTGAACGCGGCGCTCAGCGCGAACCCGCTGCCGTAGCCGACCCGGCGGGCGACGGCGGCCAGGGTGGCGTCCGGCTCGGTCAGCAGGTCGGCGGCCCGGGCCAGGCGCCACCCGGTCAGGTAGGCCATCGGGGGCTCGCCGACCAGGTCGGTGAAGCGCTTGGCCAGCGCGGCCCGGGAGGCCCCGCACTCCGCCGCCAGCTCCCGCACCGTCCAGGCCCGGGCCGGGTCGGTGTGCAGCAGGCCCAGGGCGCGACTCACCAGCGGGTCGGCGTGCGCCCGGTACCAGGCCGGGGCCCGGCCCTCGTCCCGGGCGAACCAGCAGCGCAGCGCGGAGATCAGCAGCAGGTCCAGCAGCCGGTCGAGCACCGCCTCCTGGCCCGGCTCGTCCCGGCCGATCTCCGCCTCCAGCAGCGCCACCAGCGGCGAGCGCCACTCCCCGGCGTCCAGCCGCAGCACCGGCGGCAGCGCCCGCAGCAGCCGTCCGCTGACCTCGCCGTGCAGCTGGTAGGTGCCGCTGAGCAGCACCGTCGCCGCGTCCCGGCCGGTGCCCCAGGTGCGCACGCCCTGGTCGAGCTCCTCGCACATCCGCTCGCCGTCGACGGTGGTCGACACCTGCCCCGGGTGGATCACCACCTGCGGGGCCGTCCCCGGCGCGTCCGCGACGGTGTACGGCTCCGGGCCGCGGACGATCACCAGGTCGCCGGGGTGCAGCGGCACCGGCTCCGCGCCGTCCGGGACGACCCAGCCCGTGCCGCGGACCGTGGTCAGCACCGTCAGCGGCGCCCGGTCCTCGATCCGCAGCGACCACGGCGGGTCGAACACCGAGCGCAGCAGGAACGCCCCGCTCGCCCGGGGGCCGGCCAGCAGGGCGGTGAGCGCGTCCATGCCCGCCAGGGTAGGCCCTTCGCGGGGGTGGACGCAGGCGCATGCGGGCGAGCGCCCGGGCCATGGTTCCGGCTCCGCCGGGCGGGTTGACTGAAGGTCATGACGACACGAACGGGGGCCCCGCACATGGCAGTTCTTCGCACGGTGACGCTGGTCGGCGCGGTCCTCCTGAGCGGGCTCGGCGCCGGGCTCTTCTACTCCTACGCCTGCTCGGTGATGCCGGGCCTGGCCAGGGTCGACGACCGGGTCTTCGTCGAGACCATGCAGCGGATCAACACGGCCATCCTGAACGGCTGGTTCATGCTCAGCTTCCTCGGCGCGCTGGTGCTGATCGCCGCCGCGGGCCTGCTCCAGTGGCGCGGCGGCAACCGCACCGCCCTGCTGTGGATCGTCGCCGCCGCCGTCCTCCACCTGACCATGCTGGTGATCACCGGCGCGGTCAACGTCCCGCTCAACGATCAGCTCGCCGCCGCCGGCGACCCCCGCACCCTCGCCGACCCGGCCGCCGTCCGCGCCGCGTTCGAGTCCACCTGGGTCCGCTGGAACCTGGTCCGGGCCGTCACCTCCACCGCCGCGTTCGGCTGCCTGATCGGCGCCCTGACCCGCGCGGCCTGACCGCCACGCCGGGGCCGTGAGGCCGGATGGCGCCAGCGTGGTGAAGACGGGTACGGGTACGGGTACGCACCCGTACCCGCAGGACGTCGCCGACCTCGACGCCGAGATCGATCGGCGTCTGGAGCGGGCCACCGCCCAGTGACCGACGTACACATCGTCTTCGACGACACCGCCATGGTCGCCGTGAGCCGCGGCAACCTCATCGCCTCCCGCCTCGTCCACCGCGCCCACGCCGAGGGCGGCTGGTACCTCTACGCACCCGCCTGCGCCCTCGTCGAAGCCGACCGCGAACGCCCCGGCACCGCCGAGCACCTCGCCGCCCTGCCCGCCTTCACCGTCCTCGGCCTCGATCTGCCCGCAGTCCTCGCCCTTGCCGCGGACGCCACCTGGGCCCAGGCGCACACCCGCTACGCCGCCGTACCCACCCCCGAACGCCCGGTCGGTGCAGTCGTCGCCACTTCCGACCCGCAGCGGTGGAAGGGCGAGCCGGTGCGGATCATCGACCTCACCCCGTAGCCACCGGGACGGGGTGACCGGGGTCGTCCAGCCAGACGCGCCGGGCGCCGTCCGGGGTGACGGTCAGGCCGAAGCGGTCGACGCCCGGGCGACCGTGGGCGTCCCACCAGCACCAGGCGGCCGCCGCCTCACTCCAGAGACGGCGGGGGCCGGACTGCACCACCGCGAACACGGGGCGATCTGGGGCCGGATGTTCGGGTGCTATGCCGCTTCCAGCGGGCTCTGGTCGCGCTGGTGTACCCGCGCAAGCACGACACCCCCGCCGAGCGCGACCGCGTCGGAGACGGCCGCGCCGACTACTCGGGCAAGCACCGCCGCCACGGCGTCAACCACCAGGTCGTCACCGGCCCGACAGGCAAGCCCGTGTGGATCCCCCGCGCCCTGCCGGGCCGCGCCCACCGCACCGTCAAGACCTGTATCCGGCTACGCATCCCGGCCCCGGCCGGTATGGCCTACACCGGCGCGGGTGGCACCTTCGCCGTGCCGACCAGAAGCACTGCCCGCAAGGAGTCGACCGTCGGACAGCGGCCGCCGAACCGGGCCCACGCCCGGCTGCGTCACCCCGTCGAACGCGGCGTCGCCACCGTCAAGCGCTGGCGGATCTTCCGACATGCCCGCTGCAGCCCGAACTGGCTGACGTCAGCAGCCGAGGCAGTCCCCACCTTTGAGCTCCACCGCTGAAAACGCTCATTTTGATGCCTCGCCACGGCCCTTTTCCGAGCCGATGGTTGAGGCCGGAAAGCGGCAGCCTCCCATGCTTGGCGAGCGAGTGTGTCATCCATGTTTAAGTGAAAAGCAGGAACGCGCTCTTTTCCGTCACCTCACCATCTGCACAGAGGACTTGACGGCGCTCGGAGGGCGTGAAGAACCCCGCGGGGCTCAGGGGCTGACGGGGCCGGCGGTGGCGATATGCGGGTCGCCACGGAGTATCTCGGCTTCACCACAGCGCGATGCGGCGGCGCTGCTCTCGTTCAGTCCGTGTTCGGACTCGTGGCCCACCGGATCACGATGCGGTCCCTGGTATTGGCGTTGCGGCCCCGGCCGGTGGCCTTGGTGATCCGGACCGAGTCGACGAACAGGGCCAGGAACTCCCGGCGGCGCTGGAGGTCCCACGCGGCCCAGGGGGTTCCCGGTCCGATCGGGTCGCCGTCGACCCCCGTCCAGTCGTCGGGGATGGCGATGGTCTCGGCGGCGGCCTGCTCCAACTCCTTGATCCGGGCGTCCGTGCGCTGTTCATGGGCCATGAGCCGTTCCACGGACTCGCGGAAGACCTGGGTGCCGACCGTGCCCGCGTACGCCCCCGCTGTGCGGTCCTCGTACAGCGTGCGGAGGGAGGTGCGGACGTGCTCCAACTCCGAACGGGCGGCGGAGAGTTCCGCTTCGCGTCCCGAGTTGTCGCGCTGGTGGGCGAAGCGGCGGGCGGCTTCGGCGAGCCACTCCAGTTCTTCGGGGTCGTCGGGGTCCATCGTGGTGAGCCGGGCCCAGACCCGACCGGCCGTCTCGTTGTCGGCCTGGTCCATGTGGATGACCAGTCCGCCGTGGCCGGCGACCACTCCACCGGCGCGGTTGCACTGGTAGTACCGGGTTTCTCCCCGGACCGACGCGACCATGACGGAGCCGCAGACGTCGCAGAACAGGAAGCCGTGCCCGGCGAGCAGCGTGGACACCCGGTCGGCCCGGCGCTCGACCGTCTTGCTGCGGCCGTTCAGGACGTCTTGTAGCGCCCACCAGTCGGCCGGGGGGATCAGGGGTTCGTGCGACTCAAGGGGAGCGCCTGACGGGTCGCGCAGGATCGCCCGGTGCCCCGTGGTCCCCGGGACGATCTCACCGTCCGCGCCCCTGTGGCGCTGACTGCGGCCCTCCCACTCGATCGCGTACCCGGCGAGGCGCGGATCGCGGAGGACGCGCAGGACGGTGGAGGACGTCCAGGAGGGGAGCTCGGCGGCCTCCGACAGGCCACGGGCGCGCCGGGCCGCCAGGCGCTTCGTGCCGCTCTCGCCGAGGGTGGTGACCTTGGTCGGGGCGGACTCCTCGTTGAGCTTGCGGGCGATGCCCGTACCGGACTCGCCGTCGACCGCCCAGGCGACCATGCGCCGCACCCACTCGGCTTCCACGGGGGACGGAATGAGCCGGGAGACCGTCAACTCGCCGCGCGTGACCCGCTCGCTGACGAAGCCGTACGGGGGGATGCCGGACGTGTGGCCACCGGCCCGCCGGATCTCCTCCTTGGCGTTGGTGACGTAGGCGGACTTCAGGTCCGATTCCTGTTGGGCCAGTCCGGCGATGATGGCCAGGATGCCGACGCCGACCGGTGTGGAGGTGTCGAGGTACGGCTCCTCCACGCTGACCAGCCGTACGCCGTGCTGTTCCAACTCGTCGATGATCTTCATCGCTTCGAGCGCGCCACGGCGGGTGAGCCGGGACAGCGAGAAGACCACCACCGCGTCCACGCGCCCGGCGCGCACGGCCGCCATCAGCTCCTCGAAGCCGGGGCGGTGGGTGTTCGGGTCCCAGCCGGACTTGCCGATGTCCTCGAAGTGCCCGGCGTTCTCCCAGCCCCTCGACCGCATCAGCGCCTCGGTCTTGGTCCGCTGAGCCTCGGGCGACGCCTTGGAGTCGTCCTCGCGCCGCTTGCTCTGTCGGATGTACGAGACTGCTCGTACCTGATCGAGGTCGGGCCGCGAACCGGGCCGACCCTGTGACTTGAGAGGTGCCATGTGGGCAGCGTAGTGAAGATCAACGTGCTGACGGTCCCTGCTGAGCAGCGGGAGGTGCTGGAGCAGCGGTTCGCCTCGCGGGCCGGGGCGGTGGAGGGGTCGGACGGGTTCGAGTGGTTCGAGCTGCTGCGGCCGGTGGAGGGGACGGACCAGTACCTGGTGTACACGCGGTGGCGGGACGAGGAGTCGTTCCAGGCGTGGATGGAGGGGCCGATGAAGGCCGCGCACCAGGGCGGGGGCGGGGGCGAGCGTCCGCGTCCGGCGGCCAGCGGGTCGCAGGTGTGGTCGTTCGAGGTCGTGCAGCAGACCGGCCCGAAGGCGTAGGGAGTAGCGGAACGTGAGGGCCGGCCCCCGGGCAGTTTCCAGGGGTCGGCCCTTCTGCTTGGGGCGCCGGGGTGCGGCGGATTCGTTACGTAAACGTGTTGTGACACTGCGTGGTGGCCGGGCGGCGATGGCTGATGCATCGGCACTGCTCGGAGTGATGGAACGTTTCGCTGAGTGACGTTGGCGGGCGGGCGTTCCGGGAGGAAACGGGACGAATCGGCGCCCCCGGGGTTCCTTGTCCGGCTCGATGGTGTGCGGAAGGCTTCCGGTCGGACGGGCGGCACCCGAGCGGGGCGGCCCGACCGGAAGTCCGAGGGCTGGGGGGTCCGCGCGGCAACGCGGAGCCCCCCTCCCCGCCATTCCGATGCACCTGGGAGGACATCATGGCGAAGACCGCAACCCCGGCGAGCGGGGTGCGTAGGAGGATGGTACGGCTCGCAATCACCGCGGTGCTCGCACTCGCACCGCTGGCGGGCACCGTCGGGGCCCACGCGGCCCCGGCGGCACCGGAGGGCCGGATGCCGGAGGGCGCCGGGGTGTCGGCGGTGATCAACGACGGCACCGTGACCGGCGGCGACTCCTACGTCCACACGGACCTGAGCAGCGGCACCCTGTCGTTCTGGTCCGAGAACGGCATTCGGTACGGCCACAGCCAGTACTCGGCGCTCACGGCGATCCAGTACCAGAAGAACTCGGGCGGCCAGATCCACCTCCAGTTCTTCTACAACGAGGGCGGCAACAGCCACCCGGACGAGGGCGCCTTCTACCAGAGCGCCGGTGAGACCCGCAGCTACAGCTGGGGCTTCGTCGCCCTGCCGGCGAACTGCAGCGCCGTCGGCAAGATGAAGGTCGACGGGCAGGGCGAGTTCCTGACCCCGCCGGATCACCCCTGCTGAGGCTGAACCGCCGACCGGGCGGGGCGGGTTCGGGCCGTCGGCCCGGGCCCGCCCCGCCGACCACCGAATCCGGGAAGCCCGATGATCGAAGCGATTCTGCACGCAGTCCCCGACCTCTTCCCCGTCCTCGCCGTGCTCGGCCTGCTGTTCGGCGCCGCCGCCTACTGGCAGGCCCGGCGCCGCGAGTGGCCGCCGGTCGCCGCGGTGCTGCTCGGGCTGTCGCTGGCCGGGGAGCTGGCGGCCACGCTGACCCCGACCGGCTCCTCCTCGGGGCGTCCGAGTTGCACGATCGGCTCCGGGGTGTGGGTCACCGTCACCGGCACGCAGGGGCTGATGAACGTCGCCCTGTACGTGCCGCTGGCCTTCTTCGGGGTGCTGGCGCTGCGGCGACCGCTGACCGTCCTCGCGTCCTGCACGGTCCTCTCCGCCGCCACCGAGGCGGCCCAGACCCTGCTGGGGACCGGTCGGGCCTGCGACAGCGCGGACTTCCTCGACAACGCGCTCGGCGCGCTGATCGGCACGGTCACCGGGGTGCTGGGGGCGTGGCTGCTGCGCCGCAAGCTGTCGGCGGTGCGCCGGGACGGGCTGCACTTCCTGACCACGGCCGGCAGCGGTCTCACGGCCGTCGCGGTCGTGGTGTGGCTGTACGTGCCGCTGTACCGGGACGGGACCGGTTTCAGCGGGAGGCCGGGTATGGGCGACTCGTACCAGCAGTCGGAGGCCGTCAACGAGATCGCCCCCGAGCTGTTCGGCCCGGGCACGCGGATCGACTACTTCGGGATGGTGGCCGACCCGGAGGGCTCGTCCCAGCCGGTGCTCAGGGTCAGCACCTACGGCGGCGAGTTCCAGCTGGCGTGGCCGAGCCGGCACCTGCTGATGAGCGCCGCCGCCGACCACAAGATCGACCCCGGGCCGCTGACCCGGGAGCAAGTCCTGAAGGCGGGCACCGACTTCGCGTCCGCCTGGTTCGCCGAACTGGTCTCGGGCGTCACCCCCACGCTGGCCCCCACCGGGGGCGAGGGCGGCGCGTACGTGGTCACCTACCGCCGCTACAACGCGGACGGCGTCCTGATGCCGATGCGGGTCGACGTCACGGTCTCCACCTCCGGCCGGGTGATGGCGTCCGCCGCGCGGTGGGACGCCGATCCCCCACTGCCGCGTCCGGTGGTCGCGGAGGGGGCGGCGAAGGAGCGGGCGGCGGCGGCCGCGCCGGGGACGCGGGCGGACAGCGCGTTCCTGCTGGCCAAGCAGGTGGACGGGCAGTGGCGGCCGTGCTGGGCGGTCAACCTGGTCGGGGCGGCGGAGAGCGGGGCCGCGGGGAAGGTCGGGTTCGTCGACGCGGTCACCGGACGGGTGGTGGCCCGCCAGGATTGAGGGTGGCGGCCGTTCGGGCCGGGAGGACGGGTTCCGGGCGGACCTCAGCGGAAGGCGGCCCGGCGGGTGGCGCGGCGCAGGGTGCGCAGCAGGGGGCCGCCGACGGCGAGGCAGAGGACGGCGGTGAGGGCGGCCCGGGAGAGGTCCCAGCCGAGGGAGGTGGTGAGGCAGTAGAGGAGGAAGCGGGTCAGGTTGGCGGGGAGCGGGTCGCCGGGGACGAAGGAGATCGACAGGCCCAGGCCGCCGATGTAGGGCCAGCCCTGGAGGTTCATGACGGTGCCGTAGCCGACCGAGGCGAGGACGCCGTAGCCGGCGAGCATCAGCAGTTCGGCGCGGCCGCGCAGGCGGGCGGCGCCCGGGAGCAGGCCGGCGCCGAGGCAGACCCAGCCCATGCTGAGCATCTGGAACGGCAGCCAGGGGCCGACCCCGCCGGTGAGCAGGGCGGAGGCGAACATGGTGAGCGCGCCCAGCACGAAGCCGAAGCCCGGGCCGAGGGCGCGACCGGCCAGCACCATCAGGAAGAACATCGGCTCCAGGCCGGCGGTGCCCGCGCCGAGCGGCCGCAGCGCGGCACCGGCCGCGGCGAGCACGCCGAGCATGGCGACGGCCTTGGCGTCCAGGCCGGGGGCGCCGGTGGCGTCGCGGTTCTCGGAGAGCTGCGCGACCAGGACCGCCAGCAGCAGCGGCATCAGCAGGGCGAACAGCCAGGGCGCGTCCGCGGAGTGGCCGACCAGGTCGGACTCGCGGGCGGCGAGCAGCGGCCAGCCGAAGGAGGCGACACCGACCGCGGAGACCAGGCAGAGGAACAGCAGGGAGCGCCGCCCGAGCGGGACGGGACGGGTGAGGGCGGGGGCGGGATCGGGGGTGGACGGGCTCACGGCGACGGCTTCCCGGTGGGGGCGGCGAGGTGGGAGGGGGCGGTGGCGAGGACGGCTCCGGGCGTGGGGATGTCGGCGGTGGTCCCGCCGTCGGCCGACCCGGCGGGCCCGAGCGGGACGGGCCGGGTGAGGACGGGGGCGGGTGCCCGGACGGGAGCGGGAGCGGGGGCGGGTGCGGGGGCGGGAGCGGGCGGGGTCACGGGGACGGCTCCTCGGCGAGGGTCGCCAGGGCGGCGGCCGCCTCGGGGACGGTCAGGTAGGGCGGCAGGATCTTCGCGGTCTGCGGGGCGAAGGTCGGGGAGGCGAGCACGACTTCGGGGGTGGGGCCGTCGGCGACGATCTCGCCCTCGGCCAGCACGGCGGTGCGGTGGGCGAGTTCGGCGGCGAGTTCGATGTCATGGGTGGCGAGCAGGACGGCGTGGCCGGCGGCGGCGAGGCCGCGCAGCACGGCGACCAGGCGGGCCTTGGCGGCGTAGTCGAGGCCGCGGGTGGGTTCGTCGAGCAGCAGGACGGGCGGGCGGGCGGCCAGGACGACGGCCAGCGCGAGGGTGAGCCGCTGGCCCTCGGAGAGGTCGCGCGGGTGGCGGTCGTCGGCGACGCCGGGCAGCAGGTCGGCCAACAGGGCGCGGCAGGTGCCGGGTTCGGCCCCGGCGTCCCGGTCGGCGGCGGCGCACTCCTCGGCGACGGTCTCCGCGTACAGCAGGTCGCGCGGGTCCTGCGGGACGAGCCCGACCGAGCGGATCAGGTCCTTGGGGCGGGACTTGTGCGGGACGAGGCCGTTGACCCGGACGCTGCCGGAGTCGGGGGCGTGCAGGCCGACCAGGGTGCCGAGCAGGGTGGACTTCCCGGCGCCGTTGCGTCCCATCAGGGCGGTGATCTGCCCCGGGGCGAGGGCGAGTTCGACGCCGCGCAGCGCCGGGACGCGCCCCCGGGAGACCACCAGCCGGCTCGCGGTGGCGATCGGCTCGGCCGGGGCGGGCGGCGACTGCGGTGCCGGGAGCGGCAGTCGGTCGCGCAGCGGGGCCGCCCGGCGGCGGGCGTCGCGGACGGTGAGCGGCAGCGGCGTCCAGCCCGCCAGCAGCCCGAGTTCGACCACCGGCGGCCGGACCGGCGAGCGGGCCATCAGCGCGGCCGGATCGCCCAGGACCGGCGGCTCGCCGGGGCCGGGCAGCAGCAGGACCTGGTCGGCGTACTGGACGACCCGCTCCAACCGGTGCTCGGACAGCAGCACGGTGGTGCCCAGGTCGTGCACCAGGCGCTGCAGGACGGCCAGCACCTCCTCGGCGGCGCCCGGGTCGAGCGCCGAGGTCGGCTCGTCCAGCACCAGCACCTTCGGGTGGACGGTCAGCACCGAGCCGATCGCCACCCGCTGGCGCTGCCCGCCGGAGAGCGAGGACAGCGCGCGGCCGCGCAGCTCGGCCAGGCCCAGCAGGTCGAGGGTCTCCTCGACCCGGCGGCGCATCACGGCCGGGGCCAGGCCCATCGACTCCATGCCGTAGGCGAGTTCCTCCTCGACGGTGTCGGTGACGAAGTGCGCGGCCGGGTCCTGCCCGACGGTGCCGACCACGTCCGCGAGGTCGCGCGGCCGGTGGGTGCGGGTGTCCCGCCCGGCCACCGTGACCCGGCCGGTCAGGGTGCCGCCGGTGAAGTGCGGCACCAGGCCGCAGACGGTGCCCAGCAGCGTCGACTTGCCGGATCCGGACGGGCCGACCAGTAGGCACAACTCGCCCTCGGGGATGGTCAGTTCGACACCGGACAGGGCCGGTTCGGTCGCGTCGGCGTACTGCACGCCGACCTGCTCGAAAGTGATCACCGGGTGCTCCGGGGCGGCTCGGACGCGGGCGGGGGAGGGGAGACGGGCAAGCGGGCGGTCACCGGGTGCTCCGGGGCGGCTCGGGGGTGACGAAGGCGGGCAGCAGGCCGACCAGCACGGCCAGCGCGGGCAGCAGCGGCAGGGCGGGCGCGGTGGGCGGGACGACGCCCGGGCTGAGCGCCTCCGGCCAGCGGCCCGCGTACCAGATCAGCACGGCCGCGACCAGCGCGCCCGAGCCGGCCGTCAGCCACTCCGGCAGCGCCCACGGGTCGGGCCGGTAGCGGGTCCGGACGCTGCGCCGGCCGCCCAGCACCAGGCCCGCCCCGGCCGCGCCGGCGCCCGCCAGCAGCACCGGCGGCGCCCACGGGTGGCTGCCCGCGGTCAGCAGGCCGTACGTCGCCGAGCACACCGCCAGCAGCCCTGCCAGGGTCAGCGCCCCCGCGGTGCGCACCACCCGGCGCGGGACGACGGCGGTGCGGCCGAAACCACGGGTGTCCATCGCCGCCGCCAGCGCCACCGAACGCTCCAACGCGCCCTCCAGCACCGGCAGTCCGACCGACAGCACCGCCCGCACCCCCCGGTCGGAGCGCCCGCGCAGCCGGCGCGCCGCGCGCAGCCGCCGGACGTCCGCCACCAGGTTCGGCGCGAAGGTCAGCGCCACCACCGCCGCCACGCCCGCCTCGTACAGCGCGCCCGGCAGCGAGCGCAGCAGCCGCGACGGCGAGGCCAGCGCGTTCGCCGCGCCCACGCAGGCCAGCAGCACCGCCAGCCGCAGCCCCTCGTACAGCGCGAACAGCACCCCCTCCAGCGTCACCGCGCCGCCCAGCCGGACGCCCTGCGCCCAGGCCGGCAGCGGGACCTGGGGCAGCGTGAACAGCACGTGGGTGCCGCCGACGGGGGAGCCCAGCAGCACCGCGAACACCATCCGGGCGGCCAGCACCAGCAGGCCCAGCCGGAGGAACGCCGCGTACGAGCGGGCCCAGGGGGCGTCACCGCGCCGGGCCGCGACCACGTAGCCCGCCACCGCCAGGATCAGCAGCAGGAGCACCGGATTGGTGGTCCGGCTGGCCGCTGCGGCCAGGCCCAGCGACCACAGCCACCACGCCCCCGGGTGCAGCTGCCGGGCGAGCGCCCGGCTGTGCGCGGCCGCCGGACGGACCGCCGAACGCCCTTGCGGGGGTGCGGGGTCGGCGGCCCGGCGGGAGGTCGACATGCTCAGCGGGTGCGGCGGCGACGGGCCTGCCAGACCGCGCCCGCACCCAGCAGCAGCACCGCGCCGACCCCGGCGAACAGGCCCACGCTCGGGCCGCCGTCACCGCCCGGACCACCGCCGGCGGCCGAGGAGTCCGCGCCCGCCGCGGCCTGCTCGCCGCACCCCGCGCGCGGGTAGCCGGAGATCGCGCACAGCATCGCGCCCGAGTCGTAGCGCAGCGGCGCGGCGACCGCGGCCAGCACCTCGGCGGAGTTCGCCGCGGACGGCACCGAGGCGCAGGCCGACCGGACGGCGGGCGGCTGCTCGCCCTTCGGGGCGTCCGCCGCGCTGCCGGAGTCCAGCACCACCGCGACCCGCTTGCGGCCGTCGGCGGGCGCGGTGCCCCCGCAGATCGCGGCGAAGTCGGGGGCCGCGGAGGGGCGCGGCGTGTCCTGGCCGCCGTCCTGGCTCAGCACGAACCGCCAGCCGTCCACCGCCCCGTCCGCCGGAACGTTCCCGGCCGGGCCGACCTGCTGGTAGGACCAGCCGTCGGCGCCGCCCTTCCAGAACGACCAGTACCGGTACTCGGCGGCGGCGGAGGAACCGGCGGCCGGGCCGAGGAGCGCCGCGCACCCGGCGAGCAGGGCGAGCAGGAGGGGGAGCGCTCCGGAGCGGCGGGCGGCGAGGGGGGTGGTGCGGCCGGTCATCGGGTCCGCTCCGGCTGGTCGTCGGAGCCGGTGCCGGAGTCGCTGTCGGAGCCGGAGCCGGAGTCGGAGCCCGAGCCGGTCCCGGCGTCGGTGGCCGGGGTGCTGTCGGGGCCGGAAGTCGCCTTCTGGCGGCGGCGGTTGAGGCTGAGCAGCAGGCCCGCGCCGACGCCGACCAGGAGGCCGACGCCGATCAGCCAGCCGGCCGAGAAGCCGCTGTTCTCGTCGGGCTCGGTGATCGCCGCGCCGGGGGCGCGGGTGGCCTGCGGGTCGCCGGCGACCGGTCCGCTCTTCGGCTTGGGGCCGGAGTCGACCAGCAGCTGGACCAGGTTGGCGCCGCCGAAGTTGTACGGGTCGAGCTTGGCGGCGCGGGCGGTCAGCACCAGGGTGGCGGTGGCGGCCGGGTTGGTGCCGGTCGGGCCCTGGGCGGCCCAGGAGTAGGCGTTGCCGGCCAGCCAGTCGGCCGCGCTGGCGGCCTCGGCGGGGTGGCCGGCGGCGACCAGGCCGAGGACGGTCCAGGCGGTGGAGTCGTAGGCGGGGGTGGGGGTGTCCGCGCCGGGGGTCTTGGCGGTCAGGTGCTGGCCGTCGGCGGCGAGCCGGGCGGTCAGCCAGGCGGCGTCGGCCTCGGCGGAGTCGGCGTGCGCGACCGGCCCGGCGCCCTGGCCGCCGTCGCAGGCGAGGGCCTTCGGCGGGGCGTCCTTGCGGTCGGTGGTGTCGACCGGGAGGTGGCCGCCGGCCGCGGCGAGCAGGGCCTGCGCGGAGGCGATGGTGTCGGCGGCGGCCGGGACGCCCGCGGCGGGCTGGTAGAGGAAGGCGCCGCGCTGGTCGGCGGGGGTGGTGCAGTCGAGCTGGAAGGAGGCCAGGCCGTCCCAGCCGGAGCGGCCGCCGACGGCGACCTGCGCCGGGTCGAGGCCGGCCGCGAGCAGGCCGTTCAGCACCACGGCGGTGGAGTTGGCGTCGCCGGGCGCGCCCGGGTTGTAGGCCCAGCTGCCGTCCGGGTTCTGGTGGCCGCGCAGCCAGTCGGTGCCCCGGGTGACCGGCTGCTGGTGGCCGCCGAGCGCGGTGAGCGCCTGGACCGCCATCGAGGTGGCGTTGGTGTCCTCGGTGGCGGGGGTGCACGGGGCGCCCTCGGCCCGGTAGGAGGGCCAGCCGCCGTCCTCGCACTGCTGGCCGAGCAGCCACTGCACGGCGGCCTCGGCGGGCTCGACCTTCTCCTGCTGGAGCGCGACCAGGGCGAGCGACTGCCGCCACACCCCGTCGTACTGCGGGTCGCCCTTGCCGTACAGCCCGGCGGGCACGCCGGTGGCCGGGGTGGGGGAGGCCGAGGAGGACGAGGCGGACGGGGCGGACGCCGAGGGGGAGGGCGTGGCGGTGTCGGCGAGCGCGGGCGCGGCGGCGGTGCCGGCGAGCAGGGCGCCGGCGAGCGCGGCGGCGCCCAGGCGGGCAGCGGTCAGCATGGGGTGAAGCCTTTCGGTGAGCGGTCGCAGCGGGCCGGGGCACCCCCCGGTTTCGCCCGTAGACCCACGACGGATGAGGGCCGCTCGCCTCCGGCCGGGCAGTCCGACTGCGCCGCGCCCCGGCGGTGCGGGGGCGGCTCACGGTTGCGGGTCAGTGCCGGAATCGCACCGGCTTCCCCCGGCCTCGGAGGCGGATGTGAAGTTGTCGCGGGGGGCCGGAGCCGGTCCCGCGACCAATGACTCTAGCCCGCGGCCGCGGCCGCCCCGGAGGCAGGTGGTGGAACGGGTTGCAGTTCCGGCCGGTCGGCGGGCGCCGCGGGGGCGGGGGACAGCAGCCGGGCGGCGGTGTGCAGGTCGGCCCGGACCTCGGCCAGCGAGGCCCGTCCGGACAGCCACGCCAGCAGGGCGGCGTGCCAGGTGTGGACCACCACCCGCAGCGCCGCCTGCTGCTCGGCGGTGGGCGGGCCGGGCAGCCGGGTGGCGGTCAGCACGATGGCGCCGGTGAGCTGGGCGACCCCGTCCACCTCGGAGCCCACCGAGCGGTCCGCGAAGGACAGCGCCCGCACCATGGCCTCGGCCAGCCGGGGTTCGCGCTGCAGCGCGTGGAAGGCGGCGGTGAGCGCCTCGGCGACCCGGGCCGCCGGGTCCGCGCCGGTCGGCGGGCGGCGCCGGACCTGCTCGTGCAGGCGCTCCAGCTGCTCGTGCATCACCGCGACCAGCAGGTGCACCTTGGACGGGAAGTACCGGTACAGGGTGCCGAGCGCGACCCGCGCGCCCTCCGCGACCTCGCGCATCTGCACCGCCTCGTACCCGCCCCGGGCGGCCAGCGCGGTGGCCGAGCGCAGGATGCCCCGGCGGCGCTCGGCCTGGCGCGGCGTCAGCGGCCCGGCGGCGGCGGTGGCGGTCACGTGCACTCCAGGAACGGCTGCGGGAGGTGTGGCGGCGGTGCGCCGGGCGCGGCGGCGCGGCGTGGTGCGAATCACCCGCCGGGGCTCCTGACGGAAAGCTACGGGCCGGTAATCTTCGAGGTCCCTCGTTGTTCACTTTCTCCAACGACGAGTCCGCACCGCTGTGAAACGTGATCTACTTTACCGGTCGGCGGCCTTCTCCGTCGCCGGTCCCGGTGAGTAGCGAGGAATGGGGACTGGGGATGACCGCTGTGTCGCCGCCGTCGTTGCGGATCGCCCTGCTGTCGTACCGCGGCGACCCGTTCTGCGGCGGCCAGGGCGTGTACGTGCGCCACCTGTCGCGCGAACTGGCCCGGCTCGGCCACCGCGTCGACGTGATCGGCGCCCAGCCGTACCCGGTGCTCGACGAGGTCGACGGCCCCGGCGGCGTCCGGCTGGTCGAACTGCCCGGCCTCGACCTGTACCGCGCCGACGACCCGTTCCGCACCCCCGCCGCCGCCGAGTTCCGCGGCCCGGTGGACCTGCTGGAGTACGCGGTGATGCGCACCGGCGGCTTCCCCGAACCGCTGACCTTCTCGCTGCGCGCCCGCGCCCACCTGGCCCGGCACCGGGGCCGCTACGACGTCGTGCACGACAACCAGACCCTCGGGTACGGCCTGCTCGGCCTGGCCCGGCACGGCTTCCCGCTGGTCACCACCGTCCACCACCCGGTCACCGTGGACCGGCGGCTGGAGATCGACGCGGCCCGCACCCGGCTGGAGCGGCTCGGCAAGCGCCGCTGGTACGCCTTCACCCGGATGCAGCGCCGGGTCGCCGCCCGGCTGGCGCACGTCATCACCGTCTCGGAGAGCTCGAAGGCCGAGATCGCCGAGCAGCTGGGCACCGCGCCCGGCGCCGTCTCGGTCGTTCCGATCGGCGCCGACACCCGGCTGTGGTCGCCCTCCGCCGCGGTCGCCCGGGTCCCCGGCCGGATCGTCACCACCTCCAGCGCCGACGTCCCGCTCAAGGGCCTGGTGCACCTGGTCGAGGCGCTCGCCAAGGTCCGCACCGAGCGGGACGCCCACCTGGTGGTGGTCGGCAAGCCGCAGAAGGAGGACGGGCCGGTCGCCGAGGCGGTGCGCCGCTTCGGCCTGGAGGGGCACATCGAGTTCCGCACCGGCCTGAGCGACGCCGAACTGGTCGACCTGTACCGCTCCGCCGAGGCCGCCTGCGTCCCCTCGCTGTACGAGGGCTTCTCGCTGCCCGCCGCCGAGGCGATGGCCACCGCCACCCCGCTGGTCGCCACCACCGGCGGCGCCATCCCCGAGGTCGCCGGGCCCGACGGCGAGACCTGCCTCGCGGTGCCGCCCGGCGACGCGGGCGCGCTGGCCGCCGCGCTCGGCCGGCTGCTGGACGACCCCGCGCTGCGCGAACGGCTCGGCGCCGCCGGGCGCGCGCGGGTGCTGGCCCGGTTCACCTGGGCCCGGGCCGCCGAACTCACCGTCGAGCGCTACCGGGCCGCGATCGCCACCGGCACCGGTGCCGCCGCCCGCTCCGGCCCCGGCTGGCGCTACGTCGGCTGACGCCGCGCCGGGTGACCGGCCGTCAACTCCGAAGAAACACCCCCTCCGCGAATGGGAGCCCCGCAGTGCTGACCGTCGACTTCTCCCGCTTCCCGCTCGCCCCCGGCGACCGGGTGCTCGACCTGGGCTGCGGCGGCGGCCGGCACGCGTTCGAGTGCTACCGGCGCGGCGCCGACGTGGTCGCCCTCGACCGGAACGCCGAGGAGATCGCCGAGGTCCGCAAGTGGTTCGCCGCCATGGAGCAGGCCGGCGAGGCCCCCGCCGGGGCCAGCGCCACCGCGATGGAGGGCGACGCGCTGAACCTGCCCTTCGACGACGCGACCTTCGACAAGATCATCATCTCCGAGGTGATGGAGCACATCCCCGACGACGAGGGCGTGCTCGCCGAGATGGTCCGGGTCCTCAAGCCCGGCGGCCTGCTCGCCGTCACCGTGCCGCGCTACCTGCCCGAGAAGATCTGCTGGGCGCTGTCCGACGAGTACCACGAGGTCGAGGGCGGCCACATCCGGATCTACAAGGGCGACGAACTCGTCCGGAAGGTCCGCGACGCCGGGCTCACCCCGTACGGCACCCACCACGCGCACGCCCTGCACGCCCCCTACTGGTGGATCAAGTGCGCGGTCGGCGTCGACAACGACAAGGCGCTGCCGGTGCGCGCCTACCACCAGCTGCTGGTCTGGGACATCGTCGGCACCCCCGTCATCTCCACCCTCACCAAGGCCGCCGAGAAGGCCCTCAACCCCGTCCTCGGCAAGTCCTTCGTGGTCTACGCCAGCAAGCCCCGCAAGGCCGACGCGTGACGGCCGCCGTCCCCGCCGCCCTGCTGCTCGACGGCGTCCTGGACGCCGGGCAGGCCGCCGACACCGTCCGCTCGATCCTCGCCCACCAGCAGCCCGACGGCGCGATCCCCTGGTTCCACGGCGGCCACCTCGACCCCTGGGACCACACCGAGGCCGCGATGGCCCTCGACACCGCCGGGGAGCACGCCGCCGCCGAAGCCGCCTACCGCTGGCTCGCCGACCGGCAGAACCCCGACGGCTCCTGGTACGCCGCCTACGCCTACGGGCAGCCCGGCACCGCCGACGGCACCGCCACCGACCTCGCCCGCGAGACCAACTTCTGCGCGTACGCCGCCGTCGGCGCCTGGCACCACCACCTGTCCACCGGCGACGACCGCTTCCTGGAACGGATCTGGCCCACCGTCAGCCGCGCCCTCGACCACACCGTCCGGCTCAGCCTCCCCGGCGGCGCGATCGCCTGGCGCCAGGACGAGGACGGCACCGCCGCCACCGACGCGCTGCTCACCGGCTCCTGCTCGATCCTGCACGCGCTGCGCTGCGGACTCGCCGTCGCCGACCACCTCGACCGGCCGCAACCCGACTGGGAGATCGCCGCCGGACGCCTCCAGCACGCCATCGCCCGCCACCCCGAGCGGTTCCTCGACAAGGACCGCTACTCCATGGACTGGTACTACCCCGTCCTCGGCACCGCCCTGCGCGGCGCGGACGCCGACCGCCGGCTCGCCGCCGACTGGGACCGCTTCGTCGTCCCCGGCCTCGGCGTCCGCTGCGTCAGCGACCGGCCCTGGGTCACCGGCGGCGAGAGCGCCGAACTCGCCCTCGCCCTGTGGGCCGCCGGACAGTCCGACCGGGCCGTCGAGATCCTCCGCTGGATCCAGCACCTCCGCCACGACGACGGCTCCTACTGGACCGGCTACGTCTACGAGGACCACGCGGTCTGGCCCGAGGAACGCACCACCTGGACCGCCGGCGCCCTGCTGCTCGCCGTCGCCGCCCTCGGCGGCGACCACGCGACGGTCAGCGTCTTCGGCGGCGAGCAGCTGCCGGGCGGACTGGCGGTCAACGACTGCTGCTAGTGCCGCGTCAGGCAACCTTCGCCCGTCGCGACGCCCGGCACGCACTCTCGCCGCACCGGCCGAAAACCCGAGTACGTCCAGTACGAGGGCTTCCGGCCGGCACGCCGACAGCACGCACCGGCCGCCGCTCCTTCCCGGCAAAGGTTGCCTGACGCGGCACTAGGCGCTGCGGCGTCGGGCCGCCAGGCGTTCCGGCGTCGGCCCGCCCGGTGCCGCGCGGCACGCGGAAAGGCCCGCCCGGGAGGGGAGTTCCCTCGCCGGGCGGGCCTTTCGTCGCGTCCGTTCCGCGCCCCGGTCAAGGCGCGGGGGTGACGGGCGTCAGCCGCGCTGGATGCCGTTGGTGTCGTTCAGCAGGCCGTGGGTGCCGTCCGGGAGCTGGGCGACCAGGGCCGCGCCGCGCTGGTCGACGGCCAGGTACCAGGTGCCGGGGACGAGCTCGCCGACCGCCGGGGCGGCCGGGTTGTCCTTGTTGGCGAGCTGGCGGACCGCCGGGACGGCGAACCAGAACGGGGAGAACGGGGCACCGGACTGCGCCGGGGCCTGGTCCTGGACGGCCGGCTGCACCGCGGTGGGCAGCGGGGCGACCGCCGCGGCGGCCGGGGACGGCGCCGGAGCGGCCTGGGCGGCCTGCGGGAAGCCGTAGCCGCCCGGGGTCGGCTGCTGCTGGACCTGCGGCTGACCGGCCTGCTGGCCGGGGAAGGGCTGCTGCTGCTGGGCGCCCGGGTAGCCGTAGGCACCGGGAACGCCCTGCTGCGGCTGGCCGCCGTACGCCGGGTACTGCTGGCCGGCGGCCGGGGCGCCCGAGGACAGCGGGAGCTTGAGGGCCGGCAGCGCCTTGCCCGCGACCACGACGCCCGCCATCACCAGCAGCGAGACCAGGCCGAGCCAGGCGCCCGCACCGTAGTTGATGCCGGTGCTGCTCCAGCCGCCGAAGGACCACAGCATGCCCCACAGGGCGATCACGATCGCGGCGCTGCCCCACTGGTCGAGGCGCAGTCCGACGAACTCCTTGTTGCCGAGGGTGGCCTTCTGGAGCGAACCGACCACGATCAGCACGGCACCGATGATGCCGAGCAGGTAGACCGACTGGAGGGTCGGGAAGAGGTCCGACTTCCAGACGTTGAACGAACTGTCCTTCCCGCAGTACGAACCGCAGTCCGCGCTGCGGTAGGCGAGGAAGGATGAAATCAGGAGCAGTACGGCCGCACCGGCGACGGCGGCGTCTCCCCTGGTGAGAGCGCGCGAGTTCACTGGCGTTCCCCTCATTGGTGTAGTCGTGGTCGGCGGCGGTTGACCGGGCCCCCGTGGTACCGGGTCGGTACGACGGGGCAAAAGCCTAGAGCCAAGGCGACGCCGCGTGCACGGCACCCTCCGGATCCGCACCGAATCGGTACGGAAGGGGAGTGCCGGGAATCGGGGTGGGGCGGGGGCGGGACGGGGCGGTGCGGGGGGTGGACGCGGTGGCTCACCCGGTGAGATAGCTGGTCAGCGCGTCGGCCAGGGCCTGGGCGGCCCGCTGGCGCCACTGTGGATCGGACATCCGCTGGGCGTCCCCGGAGTTGCGCATGTTCCCGCATTCGATGAACACCTTCGGTACCTTCGACAGGTTGAGCCCGCCGAGGTCGCTGCGGGTGTCGAGGCCCTGCTGACCGATGTAGCTGGAGTACGGCTCGCCGGTGCCCGCCTTGAAGGCGTCCCGCAGCAGCAGGCCCAGCTTGTGCGAGGGGTCGACGATCGCCGAGGTGTCGGCCGGTCCGGCCACCACCCGGGCGGGCATGATCACGTGGAAGCCGTTCCCGGAGGAGGGCGCGCCGTCCGCGTGCACCGAGACCGCGGCGGCCGCCCCGGCCTCGTTGCCGATCCGGGCGCGCTCGTCGATGCACGGGCCCCAGGGGCGGTCGCCGTCCTGGGTCAGCACCACCTTCGCGCCCCGGTCCTGCAGGATCTGCCGGGCCCGGTGCACCACGTCGAGGGTGAAGTCGGCCTCCGGGTAGCCCGCGTTGGTCTCGGTGCCGGTGGTGTCGCACTCCTTGCGGCTGTTGCCGATGTCGACCTTGCGGTTGATCTCGGTGGCGTGCTCGGCGTTGCCGCCGTTGTGGCCCGGGTCGAGCAGCACGGTCCGCCCGGCCAGCGGCCGGGGGCCCCCGCTCGGCGAGGCCGGCGCCGAGGGGGGCGGGGACGCCTGGGCGGACTCCGCCGCCGGGGCCTGGGCGGGCGCGGCCGGCGAGCCGCTGTCCGCCTCCGCGCCGTCCACCCGGTCGCCCTCGGCGAAGCTCGGCGTGCGCGGGCCGGACGCGTGCGGGGAGACGTCCCGGCTGCTGTTGGCGACGGCCTGCCAGCCCAGCCAGCCGATCAGGCACACCGGCAGCACCACCGCCGCCGCCTTCGCGGCAGGCCGCCAGCGGCCCGCCCGCCGGACCGGGTCGGCGTACGGGTCGGCGTACGGCTCCCGGCCCTCGGGGCCCTCGGGGCGGACGTGGTGCGGGGTGGTACGGCCTGTCACGTGTTCCTCAGATCCTGTCCCCGGTCCGGGGCGTCAGCCCGTACGTCTGGGCGATCGGCTTCCACTTCGCGGCGAAGTCCTGCTTCGCCGCGGTGGCCTTCGGGTTGAGGTCGTTGGCGCGGGCCAGGTCGGCCCCGCCGGGCGCCACGTTGTTGGTGCAGCCCTTCTCCGAGACGGTGCGGGCCCAGGCCGCGTACGCCCGGTCGATGTCCGCCGAGGTCTGCCAGGCCGACTTCAGCGAGGCCACCGCCTCGTCGCCGCCCGGCAGGCTGTCGGTCTTCAGGCCGGCCAGCTGGCCCAGCAGCGCGTCGCGCTGCTGGGCACCGGTGTCGAACACCTGCGCGGCGCCGTCCACCTCGCCCTTCGCCGGGCAACTGCGCACCTTCGCCACCGCGTTGCCGATCGGGGCCTTCGCGTTCTCGCCCTCGGACAGCAGCGCGTCCAGCGCCTTCGCCTGGGCCGCCGCCTCCGGACCCGCCGACGGCGAGGCCGAAGCCGAGTCCGAGGCCGACGGGGACGCCGAGGCGGACGCCGCGGGCGAACCGTCCTGGCTGCCGTCGCCCGCCCCGCCGCCCGGGCTCGGCTGCGCCGCCGTCGGGGCGGGCGAGCCCTTGGCGGACGGGGTCTCCTTCGAGTCGCCGTTCTGCAGCACCAGCACCACGGCCCCGCCGATCAGCAGCACCAGCGCCACCGCCGCGCCGATCAGCAGCGGGGTGCGGCGGCTGCGCGGGGCCTCCTCGTAGTCGAACTCCGGCTCCTGGTAACCGCCGTAGCCGCCCGGCCCGTTGTTGAACTGCTGCTGGCCGCCGAAGGTCTGGTTGCCGCCGAAGGACGGGCCCCCGGTCGGCGGGGGCGTGAAGCCCTGCGGGCCGCCGAAGGTCTGCGGCGGGCCGGACTGCTGCTGCGGCGGGCCGGGCGGGAAGGGCTGCTGCTGGCCGCCGAAGCCCGGCGGCGGGCCGCCGAAGGCCTGGTTCCCGCCGAAGGTCTGCTGCGGGGGCTGCGACTGCGGCTGCGGGTAGCCGTACCCCTGGGGCTGCGGCTGGGGCGCCTGCGGCTGCGGGGCCTGCTGCGGGCCGTTGTTGAACTGCTGCTGGCCGCCGAAGGTCTGATTGCCGCCGGAGGACGGGCCGCCGGTCGGCGGCGGGGTGAAGCCCTGCGGGCCGCCGAAGGTCTGCGGCGGGCCGGACTGCTGCTGGGGCGGGCCGGCCTGCGGCGGACCCGACTGCTGCGGCGGGGGCCCGGGCGGGCCGGACTGCTGCTGCGGCGGGCCGGGCGGGAAGGGCTGCTGCTGGCCGCCGGCCGGCGGAGGGACCGGAGCGGCCGGGGCCACCGGGCCGGACGGGATCGGCGGCAGCGGGATCGCCGTGGTGGGCGGCCCCGCCGCGGCCGGGTCGGCCGCCACCGCGCGGCGGACCCAGCCGCCCGCGCCGTTGTTCGCGGTCGGGTCCCAGACCGCCCTCGCGGCACTGCCCTGTTCCGTCATGCCCTGCCCTCGCCCCCAACTGAACCGGTCCCGCACCGGGTGGCCGGTGCCCCTGCGCCGCACGGGCCGCTCCCCGTGCGGGCCGTTCGTCGTCTGCCGCCGACACCGTACCGGCCGACGGCGGGAGCGGTCACGGCGGACCGGCAACGGGTCGCGGTGGGGACGACGCGGCAGCGGCGTTGATCGTTCCCGATCGGGCCGGGAAATTTCCGGCCGGGACGGGAACCCGGCGGCCCGGCGGACGGTCAGCCGGACACCGCGGCCGGGCGGCGCAGCACCCGCAGCGAGCCCGTCACCGAGACCTCCTCGAAGCCCTCGGCGAGCGCCCGCAGGTACACCCGGTACGGGGCCTGGCCGCCGTCCGCCGGGTCGGGGAACACGTCGTGCACCACCAGCAGGCCGTCCGCGGCCAGGTGCGGCACCCAGCCCTCGTAGTCGCCGGTGGCGTGCTCGTCGGTGTGCCCGCCGTCCACGAAGACCAGCGCCAGCGGGCCCCGCCAGACCGCCGCGACCTGCGGCGAGCGGCCGACCAGCGCGACCACGTACGGCTCCAGGCCGGCCGCGTGCAGGGTGCGGCGGAACCGCGGCAGGGTGTCCGTCAGCCCGACCTCCGGGTCGACCAGGGACGGGTCGTGGTACTCCCAGCCGGGCTGCTGCTCCTCGGAGCCGCGGTGGTGGTCGACGGTCAGCGCGACCGTCCCGGTCCGGCGGGCCGCGTCCGCCAGCAGGACCGCCGAACGCCCGCAGTACGTGCCGATCTCCAGCAGCGGCAGGCCGGTGCGGCCGGCCGCGTCGAGGGCCGCCGCGTACAGGGCCAGGCCCTCGTCCTCCGGCATGAAGCCGGTGGCGGCCCGGAACGACTCCAGGACCCGCGGGTCCGGGACCTGGGCGGAAGGGGTGGGGTCGGACATCGGGCGCTCCTGCCGGGCCGGGGGTGACTGCCCAGGACCCTACTGGATGGTAGGAACGCCGACCGGCGAGGCGGACCCGGTCACAGCAGTTCGGCGGCGATCCGGGCCCGGCTCGGGGCGAGCTCCGCCTCGATCGCGGCGGCCCGCCCGGCGTCCAGCACCAGCGGGGGGCGTTCGGCCGGCGGGGCCGAGGCCAGCAGCCGCAGCCGCAGGTAGGTCGGCGGGTGCGAGGAGTCGGTGGCGGACACCTCCCGCTCGGACAGCCGCACCCGGCGCTCCACCTCGGTCGGCGGGACCGACCGGACGGCCTCCGCCAGCGTCTCCCACAGGTCCGGGCCCGGGCCGGCGGCCGCCCGCGCCGCCCGGCCGCCGGCCCGGGGCAGGGCCCGCTGCCGGGTCAGCACCGCGTCCAGCGTGTGCGCGTTGAACAGCGCCCGCAGCGCGTCCTGCACGTCCCGCGGGGACGTCAGCCGCGCGGCCATCAGGTCGGCCCGGTGCTCGGCGGCCTGCCCGCTGCGCAGGTGCAGGCGGTGCATCAGCACCGTGAGCGCCCGCACCCCGAGGTGCAGCACGCCCAGCAGCAGGTTGGCGGCGGAGGAGGCGAGGGCGACGACGAGGTTGGCGTTCGTCTCGTTGTCCCGCGACGGGGCGGTGAGCGCGTGCCACTCGCTCAGCGCGTTGACGGCCGAACCCGTCCACACGCCGCGCCGGGAGTCCCCGTTCACGCAGTGCCCGATCTCGTGCCCGAGCAGCGCGACCCGCTGCTGCCGGGTGAGCACCGTCCACAGGGGCAGGCCGATCTCCAACTGCCGGTGGCGGCGCAGCCCGTGGACGCCGAAGGAGGCGTTGAACGCGGAGGTCACCACGATCGACTCCACCTTCGGCGCACCCAGCTCCGCCGAGACCAGGTCGACCAGCCCGTACAGCGTCGGCGCGGCCTCCCTGGTCAGCACCCCCGAACGCGCCGGGCGGCCCAGCCGCGGCCGCAGCAGGAACGCCACCGCCAGCGCGATCACGCCCAGCACCCGGCCCGGCCAGCTGCCCAGCGGCCACCCCGCGACCAGCAGCACCCCGGCCAGCAGCACCGCCAGCGACACCAGGTGCACCAGCCCGGCGAGCAGGAACGCACCCACCGACGCGCCGTGCCGCAGGTCGGACCCGCCCTCCGCGACCAGCCGGAACACCTGCTCGGCGCGGGCCCGGGCCTCCTGCCGGCGCTTCTCCTCGCGCCGCTCCGCCCGCTCGGCCCGGCGCCGGGCCCGCGGCGGCAGGCCGTCGAGGGACGGCGCGGGCGGCAGCAGGTTCCACTCGCAGGACGGGCACCAGGTCGGGAAGCGCTCCTGCGGGGCCACCGGCGCACCGCACCGGGGACAGCGCTCGGCGCTCGGGGCGGCCCGGGGGACCCGGGCGGGGACGGCGGTGGCCGGGGCGGCGGCGGCCGCGGCGGCCGGGGTTTCGGCAGTGGACACGGCGGCGGATCCTGTCACAGCCGACGGGCCGCGGGGAAGCGGGTTCGTGCCCGGACCGCCCGCCGGGCGCGGTGGATGCGCTATACAGGGTCGGCGCCCGGTGGAACGCGTTCCAGCCGGCCACCG